>NZ_JAAMNS010000029.1:0-11698 GCF_011066175.1 Paenibacillus sp. EKM211P | reverse complement strand
GTGGCGTATTACGACTGTCCTGCGGACCAGGAACCGGAGAGTATTCCGATTGGGAAGCCGATTGACAACGTGAAATTGTATATTTTGGACCATAAAGACCGATTGCAGCCAGTCGGCGTACCGGGCGAGCTGCATATTGGAGGGGACTGCGTAGCCCGAGGATATGTGAATCGGAAAGAACTGACGGAGGAGAAGTTCGTAGAAGACCCATATACGTCAGAGGGACGGATGTACCGGACGGGAGATTTGGCGAGATGGCTGCCGGATGGAAACATTGAATATATGGGTCGGATTGACCATCAGGTGAAAATTCGGGGCTACCGGATCGAACTAGGTGAGATTGAAGCGGCCTTACTCGCGTATGAAGGTGTCAGGGCGGCGACGGTACTTGCCCTTGATGATCGAGATGGCAGCAAATATTTATGCGCATATGTTGAAAGCGGAGAAGGTTTGAACACATCTATTTTAAGGGCACATTTGAAGGCACTTATACCGGATTACATGGTGCCAAGTCATTTCGTCCGGCTAGATGTTATGCCGCACCTGTCCAGTGGCAAGGTTAACCGTAAAGCGCTACCCGAACCGGATCATGGGATGCGAGCCACCAGCTATGTTGCACCAAGAAACGAAACGGAAAGAAAACTAGCCGAGATTTGGGAGAAGTTGCTGGACATATCCTTCATCGGTATACATGACAACTTTTTTGAACTGGGTGGACATTCACTAACGGCGACTCGACTTATGTCTCGAATCAATAAGTTGCTGCAAGTTGAAATTCCACTCCGTGATATTTTTGCACATCCGACCATCGAAGAAATGAGTGTTTTGATCTGCGGACCAGAGGTTGCAGCTGGGACGATGATGGATATTGCTCCTGCCGAGCTACGCGATTCTTATCCAGTGACATCCGTTCAAAAGAGACAAATGATTTTACATCAGTTTGAAGGAGCAGAAACAGCATACAATATGCCCTTTGCCTTACTGATGGAGGGAGAACTGGACATCCAGCGGCTGGAGCAAGTGTTCAGGGATCTAATAGATAGGCATGAGGCATTGCGGACATCATTTGAGTGGGGCACAGAGGAGCCAGTACAAAAAATTCATAGTGAGGTTCCATTTCAACTGAGTCTCCAACAGGTTGATGATATCGGAATAGAAGCACAGGACAAACAGATTCAAGCGATATTCAAAACGTTCGTAAGACCGTTTGACTTAGGTCAGGCTCCATTGTTGCGGGCGAAGCTGGTGCGTATTTCGGACAATAGGCATATTTTAATGGTAGATATGCACCATATTGTTGCAGATGGTGTTTCCATGAGCGTTTTGGCTAATGATTTCACGGCATTGTATCACGGGAACTCACTGCCACCATTGCGTATTCAATATAAAGACTACGCCGTTTGGAATAGTGAGTGGATCAAAGAAGGACACTTGATTAAGCAGGAACAATACTGGCTAGACTTGTTTTCGGATGAGCTTCCTGTCCTTAATCTACCAACTGATTTCACGAGACCTCAAGTACAGAGCTTTGAAGGTGACCGGTATTCTTTTCAAGCTGATAAGACACTTCGTGAAGGTCTACAGCAATTTGTTGCAGAAAATCGGACCACTTTATTTATGGTACTGCTATCGGCTTACAACGTATTGCTGCATAAGTATTCAAGCCAGGAAGATATCGTGGTAGGGTCTCCAATAGCAGGTCGTAATCATACGGATTTAGAAAATATTATGGGGATGTTCGTTAACACACTTGTGCTGCGTAACCGCCCAGCTGCTGACAAAACGCTCAAGCAATTTTTACTGGAGGTGCAAAGAAGCAGCCTGGAAGCATTCGAACATCAGGATTATCCAATAGAAGATCTTGTAGATAAGCTCGAACTTCACAGGGATTTAAGCCGAAATCCTCTGTTTGATACGATGTTCTCTCTAGAAAATACCGATTCGGTAAGCCTGCAAGCTGACGGGATATCCATATCGCCCTATTCTGTTGAAGCTGGCATAGCCAAAGTTGACTTAACGTTAACAGCAGAAGCGGATCAAGAGGGACTCTCTTTTCGAATTGATTATTGTAATAAGCTGTTTTACAAAGAAAGTATTGAGAGAATGTCGAAGCATTATTTGCAGATTTTACAGACTATTGTGGACTCTGCGGATGCACGGATTGGCGACGTAAACATGGTAACTGCATCCGAAGAAGAGATTTTGTTAACGAAATTTAATACGGTACCCGCTTCTAACGAGAAAGATAACCGAAAATTGCTGCATCAGCTCTTTGAAGAGCAGGTAGCGAAGACGCCGGAGCGTGTCGCAGTATCGTTCGAGGAACAACAATGGACTTACAGCGAGTTAAACGATAGAGCGAATCAGCTTGCCAGAGTGCTTAGAGAAAAAGGAGTGCAGGCCAATACGCTTGTAGGCATGATGGTAGAGCGATCTTTTGAAATGATAGTCGGAATCCTAGGGATTTTAAAGGCTGGGGGTGCGTATGTTCCTCTGGCACCAGATTATCCTGCGGAGCGAATTAGTCTGATGCTATACGATTGCAAGATAACACTATTATTGGCTTCCCATCATGTCCTGACTGAATCAACTTTCATAAAAGAGGCAGGAGCAGATGCGTTTGCAGGGGAAATCCTTGATTTGGATCAGCTCGATACTATCGTTAAGGATTTGGATTCTAGTAACTTACCTTATGTGAATGAACCGGATGATTTGGCATATGTGCTATATACCTCTGGCTCAACAGGTAAACCAAAAGGGAATCTGACCATGCATTATAACGTGGAGAGATTGATTAAAAACTCCAATTATATCAATCTTACGGAACAGGATATTCTCTTGCAGTTATCCAACTATGCCTTTGATGGGTCGGTCTTTGATATATTCGGCGCTCTGGTCAATGGTTCTAAGCTGGTTCTCTTACGTAAAGAGAATATGCTGAATCCAGAAAAACTGTCTTCCTTGATTCGAAATGAAAATGTCTCGGTATTTTTTATTACTACCGCCTTGTTTAACACGTTGATAGAAACCAATATTGAATGCTTTACTACAATTCGCAAAATACTTTTTGGTGGAGAGCGGGTTTCGCTACCGCATGTGAGCAAGTTGTTTGAACATATCGGGCCCCATAAAATGCTGCACATGTACGGTCCTACCGAAAGCACGGTCTTTGCTACCTGTTATGGTGTAGATCAGATTCATGAACGGAAAGGTACCGTTCCGATTGGAGCCCCGATTACAGGTACTACTGTGTATATTCTGGATAAAAATCTTAAATTGCAGCCTATTGGTATACCGGGAGAGCTTTGTATAGCAGGGGATGCACTATCCCAGGGCTACTTGAACCTACCTGATTTTACAAACGAAAAGTTTATAGACAATCCATTTAATCCAGGCGAGAAAATGTACAAAACAGGTGACATTGCAAAATGGCTTCCAGATGGAAATATTGAATTTGTAGGCCGCCAAGATCATCTGGTGAAAATTAGGGGTTTTCGTATAGAACTTGGAGAAATTGAAAATCAACTACTATCCCATGAACGTATTAAAGAGGCAATAGTTGTAGCTAAGCCGGATCCATCCGGCCAAAACCGTATTTCTGCATATATGGTGACAGATGGGGAATTAAATACTTCAGCTATTCGCCGTTACTTGGCGAAGTATTTACCAGATTACATGTTGCCATCCAGCTTAATCCTGCTGGACAGTTTGCCACTGAACGCTAATGGCAAGGTGGATCAGAAGAAACTGCCAGAGCCTCATATTAACTTAGACTTGAGCACGCTGTATGAACCACCAACAAGCCCTACGGAAGAGAAGTTGGTTAAAATTTGGGAAGGCGTGCTGGGACAAGAGGGAATTGGAATTAGTCACAGTTTTTTTGACCTTGGAGGAGACTCTATTAAGGCCATTCAAGTTATCGCAAGGTTGAGCCAAGAGGGATTAAAGCTGGATATGAAGGACATATTTCAGCACCCTACTGTTCAGCAAGTAGCACCATATGTCCAACGTCGTTCCAGAATCATTGACCAGAAGGCGGTAACAGGTGAGGTACAGCTAACTCCAATCCAAAGATGGTTCTTCGAAAATGTACAGGATGATCGGAACCATTTTAATCAAGCAGTTATGTTGTTTACTAGTGGTGTATTTGATGAAGAAGCCCTAAAGACTGCTTTGGAGAATATTATTATTCACCATGATGCCCTACGAATGGCGTATGAGATTGGTCAGAATTCTGTTTGCCAATACCATACGGGAACGCAGTTAAAGCCTTTTCATTTAAATATTTATAATCTACAAGGAAATAACGATGCTGAAAGCAAGATTGAGGAAGAGGCGAGTCGGCTACAGGCTACCATGGACTTAAGAGCAGGTGAGATGATCCGGGTGGGCTTGTTCCAAACAGATCAAGGTCAGCATTTGCTGATTGCTATTCACCATTTGGTTATTGACGGGGTCTCCTGGCGAATCTTATTGGAAGACTTGGAGAGCGCATATACCCAGGCATTACAGGGTAAGGCTATCGCTTTGCCGGATAAAACGGACTCTTTTCAGTATTGGTCCGACCGGCTTGCAGAGTATTCGAACAGTCGGACTTTACTGAAGGAGAAGGCATATTGGCAGCAAATTGAAGGTGTTCAATGTGAGTCTCCATTTCCTCAGAAGAGCACAGGTACTGATGAGGATGGAGTGAAAAAAGAAAGAACGAGCATAGCTGTCCGGTTGGACAAGCAAGATACACAGCTACTGCTTGGAACTGCTCATCAGGCCTATAATACCGAAATTAATGACTTATTGTTATCAGCACTTGGATTGGCTATTAAACAATGGGCGGGTAGTAAAATCTTCGCTATTAATCTTGAAGGACATGGCAGGGAAGAGATTATGGAGGAGATAGATGTTACTCGAACCATAGGTTGGTTTACTTCGATGTTTCCTATTGTTCTGGATATGAGGGATAGTGAAGATATTTCATCTGTTATTCGGCGAACTAAGGAAATGATTCGGCATATCCCTAATCGAGGGATTGGCTACGGAGTTCTGAAGTATTTGACCGATGTGGAACATACTCAAGATTTAGATTTTAACATACAGCCACAAATCAGTTTTAATTATCTGGGACAATTTATGGATGGTACGCAAGAGAGGAGCTTTGAATCGTCACCGCTATCTCCGGGACGTTCTGTTGGTGAAGGGGCAGAAAGTCATTTTACACTGGACATTAATAGTATTGTTTCCCAAGACCAACTGTTACTTGAATTTGGATATATTCGTGGCGAGCATGCAGACCATGCTATTGAACAATTATCCCTTATGTATATTGAGCATTTAAAAATGTTAATTAATCACTGTACAAGCATTTCACAGAAGGTTCTCACACCATCTGATTACCAAGACCATACTCTCTCTATTCCTGAGTTAGATCAGATTCTCAAGCAGTTTGGTGGGACTGAACAAGTAGAGCATATTTACCCGTTAACACCTATGCAGCAGGGAATGCTGTTCCATTACATGATGGAGCCAGAAACTACAGCTTATGTGGAACAAGTCGTGATTGAAATGGAAGGTGAACTGCAGCAGGAACTTCTGGAACAGAGTTTTCAAGAATTGTTGGCAAAATATGAAGTATTACGTACGAATTTTGTGTTTACCAGTATACGTGAACCTCGGCAAGTAGTGCGTAAACATCAACATGCAGAGTTTCAGTTTTATGACCTTACCGGGATGGATGAGCAAGAAATTACCGCTTATCTTGAGGATCACAAAAAACAAGATCTTCTGCGTGGATTTGATTTATCCAATGAAGCACTAATACGTATAAATGTATTAAAAACAACTCCTGATAAGTTCCTTATGATGTGGACCTTCCATCATATGATTATGGATGGATGGTGCGTAGGGATTGTCTACCACGATTTTATGAGCATGTATCTAGATTTGAAAAATGGTAGACCGCTTAAGTCTGAGACAGCCCCTGCTTATTCAACTTATATCCGTTGGCTGGAAAAGCAGGACAAAGAGGAGTCCATGCAATATTGGAAACAGGCTTTGGATGGATATGCGCAATGTGCAGTTATACCGAAGACGTTCAAATTGCAGGCTAAAGAAGGTGGTTACCGCACGAGTCAGCTAGAATTTTCGTTAGACCAAACAATGACACGACGATTAACAGAGATTGCATCTCATAATCGGATTACAGTCAACACGTTGTTCCAATCCATATGGGGGGCATTGCTTCAAAGATATAACAATACCAACGATGTAGTATTTGGAGCCGTAGTTTCAGGGCGACCGCCAGTAATCCCAGACATTGAGAGCATGGTAGGTATTTTCATTAATACTATTCCCGTGCGAATTTATGGCGAGGAGAATGAAAGCTTCATTGAAATGGCCAAGAGAGCTCAACAAAGCTCCATCGAATCTGTTAAGTATGAGTACACATCATTAGCGGACATTCAGTCCATAACCACACTGAAGCAAAGCCTGTTAGATCATATTATTGTGTTTGAAAATTACCCGGAGTATGGAGAAGAAGAGGCGCTACAGAAGCACAATCTGAAAATTCATGTGCGAGACATGGCCTTTTATGAACAGACAAACTATGACTTTAATCTTATTGTTTCCCTGAAAGACGAACTGAACATTAAATTTCTGTACAACGCTGATACCCTAAGTAGAGAATTTGTGGAACGTATAAAAAATCATCTAAATGGCGTAGTCCGACAAATCGTGGATAATCCAGAGATGAGTATATCCTCGATTGAAGTAACTTCTTTACCGGAGAAAGAAGTGATCTTGAATGAATTTAACAATACGACAGCGATCTATCCGCGAGCGAAGACAATCCATCAATTGTTTGAGGAGCAGGTGGAGCGAACACCGGAACATCCGGCAGCCCTTTACAAAGGACGACAGTTAACGTATCGGGAGCTGAATGCCCAAGCGAATTGGTTGGCTCATGTGCTGCGGGAAAAAGGAGTAGGACCTGATCGTGTGGTGGGGATCGCGGTTCACCGATCGTTGGAGATGATTATCGGACTACTAGGAATCTTGAAAGCAGGTGGAGCCTATCTGCCGCTGAATCCAGAGGACCCTGAAGAACGACTGGCGTTCATGCTGGAGGACAGTGGAGCATCCATTTTATTGACCCAGCAGGAGTTAGTGGAACAGCTTCGCTGTCATGGAACAACCAGGGAACTGATCGCTATCGAAGATTTGCTGGTACAGGAAAAGGAGCAAACAGAAAGAGAAAAGAATCCGGAATCGATCAATCGCTCGACGGATTTGGTGTATGTGATTTACACCTCGGGATCTACGGGTAAGCCCAAAGGAGTCATGATTGAGCACGCCTCGCTGATCAATCGTCTGCACTGGATGCAAAAGCGGATTCCGTTTGGAGCGGAGGATGTAATCCTGCAAAAGACACCGTATACCTTTGATGTATCGTTGTGGGAATTATTCTCGTGGGCTATCCAAGGGGCAACGGTATGCTTTTTGGAGCCGGGAGGAGAGAAGGACCCGGCCACAATAGCTGAAACAGTTGAGTCTAACCGGGTAACGGCATTGCACTTTGTGCCGTCGATGCTGGGCGCGTTTCTGGAATACATGGAACACAGCGGAGCTGCGGGGAAAATGCGCAGTGTACGACGGGTATTTGCCAGCGGGGAAGCGCTGATGACAGAGCATGTGCGTCGGTTTAACCGTCTGATAGGAGGCGGCGGTGCCACGCTGCACAATCTGTATGGGCCAACGGAAGCGACCGTGGAGGTGGCGTATTATGACTGTCCTGTCGAGCATGAACCGGAGAGCATTCCGATCGGGAAGCCGATTGATAACGTAAAATTGTACATTTTGGATAAGAAGGACCGTTTGCAACCGATAGGGATACCTGGCGAACTGCATATTGGAGGCGACTGTGTAGCGCGAGGATATGTGAATCGGGAGGAATTGACGGAAGAGAAGTTCGTAGAAGATCCATACGAGCCGGGAGGACGGATGTACCGAACAGGGGATCTGGCCAGATGGTTGCCGGATGGAAATATCGAATATATGGGCAGAATCGATCATCAGGTGAAAATCCGCGGATATCGGATCGAACTGGGTGAGATTGAGGCGGCTTTGCTTGCGCATGATGGAGTTCGGGCAGCGGCAGTACTTGCCCGTGCTGATGACCGAACGGGGATGCCTAGTTTGGGGGCGTATGTTGTTGCCGAACCTCATGTGACAACAGCAATGTTACGACAAAATTTATCTGTCTCAGTTCCAGAGTATATGATTCCAGCCTATTTTGTATTCTTGGATCAGATGCCGCTCACGTCGAGTGGTAAGATTAATCGTCGTATGCTATTAGAGATTGAGCTGGAATTTGGTACCGGAACGGAATATGTGGAGCCAAGCAGTGAGCTGGAAAAGGAATTAGTTGAGATCTGGATGAGTGTACTTGGTATTGAACATGTGGGTATCGACGATAATTTCTTTGAACTGGGAGGACATTCTTTAACGGCTATTCAGCTTGCATCCAGGTTACAGGGGATTTGGAGTAGTGAATTACGGTTGAGCAGTATCTATCAATACCCTACGGTCAGAGAGTTGGCACTACATGTGGAAGGGATGGAAGAAAACCATTCTGCACTTGCCCAACAATTTGATCAAATTATAGCGTTGCTGCATCAAAAGCTGAACGTTAAGGGATGGTTACAACAAGAGCAATTTAATGGAAAATCTTATATCGTTCTGCATCTAGAAGATGGAGCCATTTCTTTTGAAAAAGAGATTATGGAACTGTTGGACATGAAATGCGATGAATCAATTCAGCCTCATTACATCACTTGGCATGGAGAAGAAACCCTGAGACTGGAAAAGGCCAATCTTGAAGACATTAAGAGCATATGGACAGAAAGAATTGACAATGATTTGGACGTTTTCTCCAAAGCTATTTTAAGCCTAGGAGTGATAGAGAGACTGCCTGTGTCTCCAACACAACGTTACCATCTCCAACATAGTGATATTTCTGGCACGATTATTCCGCTAGAAAAACATATGAACATGGAATATGTGGAAGAAGCGATTCGGCAGATTATTCGAGAGCAAGATTTGATGAGAAGTACGCTGTGTGAAGAAAACGGAGAATTGCAGTGGCAAGTAAGGGAAGCACCAGATCATCTTCCTGTACCACTGGTTGATATCTCTATGTACGATGAAGATACACAGCAAGTGATTCTGAACAATATCGTCTGGCCTTATTTTTACAGGCAGCATGAACTGAGCAATTCACTCTTATATCGGATATTGATTGTGAAAAAGAATCTGAAAGACTACATGCTTATATTACCTTTTTCGCACTCGATCTTTGACTTTATGAGCAGTGAGATTATTAAGCACCAGTTCAACACTTATTATGAATGTGTACGAGCTGGAAAGGAAACGCCTAAAGGGAGCAGAAATCGTTACTCTGATTTTACAACTCATATTATGGAAGGACCTCAGGGTGTTGATGATCTGGAACTAGCTACTACCTATAATCTAGATAAGTTTGATCGTGCAATGGGTCGTATAACCGATTTTGTAAGTCAAAAAGCAGTACTTGAAGGGCATACAACTGTCATTTGGGATTTGAAATCTTCCGAGAGAGCAGTTCACTTGGACAACACTAGTCATTGGGAGATTGCATTCTTTACGTTCACTGCTTTTTGTAAAATGTATTTCGGGCTTAGTCAGGTACCCATTTGGGTAACGCAGTATGGCCGAAGCTTTGGAGAGAAGCGTTACTATGATGTTATTGGTGAATTTGTAGATCATATCCCGATACTAACAAATTTAGACAAAAATCTGGTATCTCTAGAACAGCAGGTTCGCCAAAGTGTTCAATGGGCAGCTGAACATAATATCAGCTTTGCTAACTTAATGTATAACCCGGATGTACAGAACGATTATCCTTTATCTGGAGGATACTTGCAGCAGGCTTTGGATAGAATGCCAATTGTATTTAATTTCCTTGGTGAGCTGAGAAGTGAGCATCAACTCCTACAAACGGTGGATCTGGGTAATGTCAATGTTGAAGGAAGAACACGAATCTTATGCGAAGTTTGGCATGATAGCGAGTCTAATCTGTTTGTGGCACTAACTCTACCTTTTTCAGAAGACGAAAGTATAGTACGGAATCATCTACAAAGTGCCTTGGAGCAATTGGAAAGACGCTGGGCAACCGTTCTGTAACTCTTGCCCTAACCGAATAGGGGGATCTCATGAATCAGCCAAAGGAATTTTCGTTTTATGCTCGCCGGAACCTATTTATTTTTTCTGTGACCAGGCTTATATCTGAGCTAGGAAGTTCGATTTTTAAGTTTGCTTTAAGTCTATATATTTTGGATATCACCGGATCGGCCACTGTATTTTCAATGGTGTTAGGCTTGTCCATTCTGCCCGGAGTATTTGTCAATATTTTTGCAGGTGTAGTTATAGACCGGAGCAATAAGAAGAAAGTGCTTGTCATAACCGAAATATTAAGCGGAATAGCGCTACTAATCTTTTTACCCATTTTCTTGTTGGATTCAACCAATGTCATGTTACTTGCCGTGTTTTCCGTTATATTAAGCCTAATTCAATCATTTACGTTCCTAACGCTGAACGCCTCAATTCCTAACTTAGTGGAAAGAGACAACGTTCATAGCGTAAACTCTTCCTATCAAAGTATAGGAGCAATCATAAATGTACTGGGCCCGATCCTGGGTGCCATAACTTATCGAGCTTGGGGCTTGGAAACGATTGTGATGATTAACGGAATAACATTTATTTCGGCCGGATTGATGCAACTATGGTTACAATTTAGGAAAACTGATGAACAAACGGTATCCTCAAGTTATTTAGACAGTGTCAAAGATGTGTTTGCGTATATAAACAAGCAAAAAGCCATAATGTATTTACTTGTTATCTTTGTTGGTATCAATTTTATGCTCGCTCCATTAGTCCAGGTTGTGCTGCCGTATGTGACTTATCAGGAACTTCAACTTTCAGCTCAGCAACTATCTGTTATTCAAGGAGCCTGGTTCGTAGGAGTCATTGCGGGAGCCATTGTGGTTTCACGTCGGAAAGTACATCAATTTGTTATTACCAAAATATTTATCCTGTTTCAGCTTCAAGCCATCTTATTCCTAACATGGTGTTTCCCATTATTGTTTCCCTCAACATCAGGAAGCCTGATACAGATGACGTTCATCTTCATTATGATTTTGGCAGTAACCGGATTTTTTAATTCAATGAGCAATGTTCCCATGATATCTTATGTGCAGCTGTATACTCCAGAACATATCAGAGCCGGGGTGTTTGGTGTAATCAGCTCGATCACTATGCTAGCAACTCCGCTCGGAATCGGGTTGTACGGAATACTATTGGATAGAATCCATTGGGTATACCTTCCTCTGGCATCGGGAATAGTTGCTCTGGTGATGGGTATCATGGCTCATAAGAACAAAGCATTACGTAACTTTTTCAGTCAAAATGCCGAACCAGTCCTTAATAGCGTAGGTGAAAAAGAACGAGTATCAGCATTATAAACTGAATTTCTGCCCATGATGATGTGATTGAAGGACCTGATGTTAATGGAAAGGCCAACTTATGTTGGCCTCAGATTGTCGAGAAACCCCGTCTTTTTGAGACGTGGTTTTTTTTCTTTACATGAGAGATCTCTGGTCTCTGGAAA
>NZ_JAAMNS010000028.1:0-14372 GCF_011066175.1 Paenibacillus sp. EKM211P | reverse complement strand
TTTCAGCATTGGATTTTATAAATAAAATCCGTACTCACTCGTTGTTCAGTTTTCAAAGATCAAATTCTTTTTCGCTGTGTTTTTCAGCAGCTATAAGATCATACCATGTACATTTCAAAAATGCAAGGGTTATTTTATTCTTTTTTATGAAAATCATTTCACCCTAATTATTCTTTTTTTGAAACGGCTGTTTTGTTGTCAGCTCAAACAATATACCATTTTGCTTTACTGATTACCACAGGTAAATTATGCAACGTTAGCATTTCGGTGTATAGCTATGGTGTATTTGGGCATCTAGATAGATCGCCAGACCCGATCTAGTTTTGGTAGATGCTTTTGCCTGCTCTAGCTTGTGCACCACTTGTTCCTAGTAGCGCCTCACCGTTCCTACAAAAATATATTAATAGTAGGAAGGGCAATTAAACTGTGTAGTTTTAAGATAGAAGCCTATGCAAATTATGAAATGAGGACTTTCTCTATTCGATTTTCATGCAAGCTCCTTCCCCCTGACAGTCAGGTAAACACAAAAAAAACGACCAAATGGCCGTTTTTTGCTAGTCTATGCTCTCTTTGGACGTATCCATAACATGATAGGAAGTAACGCCAGTGCCAGAATTCCTCCCGCATAAGAAAGTATGGAATAGCTTGAATTTGCTACAATCATCCCGGACAGTGCTCCTCCCGAAGCTCCTGCCAAAGCAATAAGTACGTCCACCGATCCCTGTACCTTAGCTTGATTAGATGTTGTTGTCGAATCTACAATCAAAGCGGTTCCGCTAATCAGTCCAAAATTCCACCCTATCCCTAAAAGAGAAAGCGCCACAATAAGCATAACCATCGAATCAGTGGGAGCCAGCGCAGCTACTACGCCAGCGAGAAGTAGCGTTACAGCTGAAGCCATCGCCATCGCTATACGACCAATCTTATCGACAAGAATACCCGTAACCAGGGACGGAAGATACATAGCGCCAATATGAAAACCGATGACTATTCCTACTTCGCCGAGTCCATGTCCATGGTGCTTCATATGTACGGGAGTCATCGTCATAATCGCAACCATGACAATTTGAGTTATTATCATGATTAAAGCGCCAAGAGTAATTCCTTTTCTGCCATCACGAGTAGCCTCAGGATCAGAATTCGACTGGCTTCCTGGTGCTGTCTGATTCGCAACTGCTTTGGCTACCAATAAAGGATCTGGATGAAGAAGTAGCAATAATATTATGCCTGCTAATGTATAGGCTACAGCCGCTAAAAGAAAAGGTCCCGCTAAACTGGGAACTCCAATGGATAACGCAAACTCTCCCGTAACGTTAACTAAGTTGGGACCGGCTACCGCTCCGATCGTTGTAAAGACCATAGCCATACTCGCAGCTGTTGCTCGCTGCTTTGAATTTGCGAGATCTGTACCGGCATAACGAGCCTGCAAGTTTGTAGCCGTTCCCGATCCATAAACAAGAAGGGAGATTAAAAGCAGGGTAATACTGTTCATAAGAGCTGCTACAACGACACCAACCGCCCCAACTCCCCCTGCGATAAAACCAAGTCCCAATCCCATTCGTCGGCCGAATCTTTGGGAAAACCGACCGACGAGGAGTGCTGCAACCGCTGATCCAAGTGTAAATAGTGCTGTAGGAATCCCCGTGAACTTATCCGTACCCAGCATATCCTGCGCCAACAACGCACCAACGGTTACTCCGGCAGCCAGTCCAGCTCCTCCAAAAATTTGAGAGAAAATAACGGTGATAAGCGTACGACGATACAGTTTTCTTTGCTTATCTGAAGATTCCACATAAGAATTGATAAGCGCTTGCTTCTTCTGCGAAGCATTCGTCAAATTCATTAAGGCTAACATCCTCCCCTGATTCCCTACAGAACATTTATCTATTTTTTTCATCAAAAAGCGACGGTCTTATCGGCCCACTCGACAAGCTACATTTGCAGAACGAAAAGCATTCCAAGCTTCATGATCCTGTCACTTCGTTAAGAATAAAGTCGTTCCAATCGTGAACACTCTTATCCAAGTGTCTAGCTTCGAAGCCATGAGCTTGCAACAATTCAATAGCCCTAACCGCCATTAAGCAATACGGGCCTCTGCAATAAGCCACAATCTTCGAGTCGGCTGGCAACAGAGATAACTGCTCCGCTAATTCTTCAATTGGAACGGAAACAGCTCCCGGTATATGAGCAGTTTCATATTCATCTCGCGGCCGTACATCAAGAAGTGTGACCTCCCCTTTTTCCATCCGCATTGCCAACTCTTCCATTGTGACTCCTTCAACATCTGAGAATTGACCCAAAAATTGCTCTTTAATGTGCTGAACTTCAATTAACTGCTTTTCAGACAGGTCATACAATGAATTTAAAAAGTGCAAAACAGATGAGTCAGAAAGTTCATAATAGACAAAGTTTCCTTGCTTTTTGGATTGAACCAACTTAGCCTGATATAGAGTTTGGAGATGCTGAGAAACATTGGCAACGGACATCGAAGTCATTTTAGAAAGAACTTCAACTGATTTGGGTCCTTGTATGAGAATATCAAGAATTTCCAACCTTTTCGGGCTGGACAAGCATTTTCCGATCCGTGCGTATTCGGTGAAAAGTCCATCTTTGAAATCTCGTTCGTTCACTATTAAACACCCCATTCACTAAACTATTCAATTAATTACTTTAATATTAATAACAGAATTATAAATCTTCCTTTTTTTCATGTCAATTCTGAAATATATTCAGTTTTCACGCAAAAAAGCCAGCTGCAAGAGCTGGCAAAAATTCATTTTCTCCTTTATTCCACTTTCAAGCTGATTCCTCCCTGTAATCCCCCATCTGCTGAGGCTTGTAGCAACAGTTCACCAGCTACATTCCCGGATTGTACTATTACAAGACACCTTCCTCTGTGTGTTCGTCTTCCTTTTCCCTTGAAAGGTTCATCACTGGTGAGATCCCCATTGTCTATTCCAAGGATACGGCCATCACCATGCAGCTCAAAGCTCAAATCAACATCCCGGTTAGGTACAACGATCCCGTGTTGATCTATAACGGTTACTTCTACATGAGATATCTCATGCCCATCAGCAGGTAGAGTCGCCCGATCAGCCTCCATTTTTAGAGCATAAGGAAGCTCGGCGGTAGTCAGTTCATGTTCACAAACCTGCTGATTCCCATTGCGGCCTATAGCCCGAATTTTGCCTGGTGTATAGGGGAGTTCCCATAGGATTAAATGATTAGGGTAATCAGCCAACTTTCTCTCACCGTATGATTCCTCGTTCACGATCAATTCTACGCTCTCGCAGTTGGTAAAGGTAACCAACCGTATCAGTTTTCCTGCGTATTCAGGAAATGTCCAATGATCTTCCATAGCTGGCGATTTCCAGTGCATTGTCCATGTCGGATTATACTCCGATTTCATATGCTCATTAAATACGGCTATGTGCACAACTGGTTGATCAGACCAAAGACTTTGCTGGAGATAAGATACAGGTTTGCGAAACCCACACGTGTCAATCAGGCCGGAGGACCACCCTTTGGAGGGGTAGCTTGTTTCTCCCAAATAGTCGATTCCACTCCAAACAAATTGACCAATCACATAATCATGATTAGCGACATCAAACCAGGGATTCAGGGGCAAATAACCTTTAACCCGGTTATCTTTCCCCCGATAATATGGGAACGTCTCTGTTCCAAGGATAAGCGTATCCGGCATGGCCGCTCTATAGTGCTCGTACCACTGCTCCTGATAGTTCAGCCCCAGTACATCCACTCGTTGGGCCAGTAGCTTGGTATGCTCCACCTTGGCCTCAATCGAACCATCACGCAAGCTGATCGGTGTATTATGCGGCTCAAGCGCGCAGGTAACAGGCCGGGTTGGATCTTTTTCATGGCAAAAGGCAACGAGATGCTCCAACATGTTTAGCATGGACGGTTGACCTTGGTTCTCCACTTCATTACCAACGCTCCACATAAAAACACTAGGATGATTTCTGTCTCTAACAAGCATGGCCTCCAGATCCTTTGCCCACCATTCATCATATACATGCTCATAGGAAAGAGATTTCCATTTGTCAAAAGCCTCATCCACCACCAAGAAACCCATATGGTCACATAAGTCTAATAATTCGGGCGCCATAGGATTATGCGCAAAACGGATTGAGTTGCAGCCCATTTCCTTCAGCTTCTCCAGCCTTCTCTTCATGGCCGTATCATGGTAAGCAGCCCCTAGGCAGCCTAAATCATGGTGAATGCACACTCCCTTCAGCTTCAAGCTGCTTCCATTTAGCAATAATCCTTTTTGAGAATCGAGGATCACTTCTCTTATGCCAAAAGGGATACGATAACGATCCACCTCAGTATTGTCGCAATAGATCGTCGTTTGGGCTTCATAGAGCACCGGGTTGTCCGGTGACCATAATTCTGGTTCTATAACTCTCGTTTTCTGCTCAATTTCCTCTGTTTCAAAGCCCGCAAGAGCTACTCGGTTTTCAATTTTTCCTTTTAGTTGTCCCTGTGAATCCAGTATTTCAGTCTTAATCGTACACTCTACGGTATGCTCATGGTGATTGCTGATCTTGATTCTGGCACTCACCTTGGCTTCATCTGGCGAAATTTCAGGTGTGGTAATAGTAGTTCCCCATTCGGTTACGTGAAGATAATCCGTATAAATCAGCCACACATTACGATAAATACCGGCCCCCGAATACCATCTGTCAGGCGGAAGAAGCGTATTGTCCACTTTGACGGCAATTACGTTATCCTCGTCCCACCGAATATATGGAGTCAAATCATATTGAAAGCTAACATACCCATAGGGCCGCTTGCCCACAAAATGCCCATTGAGCCAAACCTCACTATTACTGTGAATGCCATCGAATTGTATGTATACGCGCTGTTTTGGAGAGGAGGGCTTCACATTAAAATGCTTTCTGTACCACCCAACAGACCACCTGGGCAAATAAGCTTGATTGCCGCCATACAGCATATGTGGATCAAAGGATTTTTCAATACTCCAATCATGAGGGATATGAAGGTCCTGCCAATGCCCATCGTTATAGTCTGTCTTCTCAGCGCCCGCGTAATTCCCTTCTATAAATTTCCAGTCCGTTCTGAACGGCATAATCACTCTGCTTCCCATTATCTTGCCTCCATTTCATAAAGTAGATGAACGGATATAAACAACAGTGCGGGATGATCATCAGCATAGGTATGTTCTCTCTTACAATATTTCAAACACGGGGCGATCCTCAACAAAGTAGACGGGGAGCGTTGGAAATTGGACGGAAAGTGTTTCAGCAAGATACTTCATACCAGGTGCTTCACTTTCAGCATGTCCCAGCATGATAAGTGCTTTATTTTGCCCTTGATAGACAGCGTCTTTCACATATTCCGGTGTTTCCCATTCGGGCCCTTCACCAGCAATGATCAGGTCTACATTTTCATGTAGAAATAATGGTATGGCTAGTTCACCACCTCCCCTATATCCGACTAAGATTCCCACTCGTTTACACGGCATAGATACCTCGCCAGCTACTCGTACATAACGAATATGAAGTTTGGCTTTCATATATTCAGCGATCTCCTTAACTTCCATAGCTGGAATAGCCAAAATGACGGAAGAGGGCTGCTGCTTCACAACGTAAGGATGCCAATCAAGCGCCTGAAGAAGTCCAACCATCACTCCATCTGGCTGATAACGGTGTATGGTGTCATGAAAACGATAAATCCCTACGCCTGAGTCGGCGACCAGGCGAGATTTGTGCAAATAGACAGGATCATGTAGTAAACATTCCTGCATCCCGTGATGGCTATAATAAATACTTTCATGCGTAATGATAAAATTCGCGCCAAGCGAAATAGCTTGTTCTATCACATATTGCGACGCACAGAAAGCGGTTACAATTCCTTGAATCTCAATATCCCTGAGCTCTGGGTTAAGCAGATCTACGGTCGTATTGGGTATGTCTATTCCCTTTGTCAGATGATTCACCATCTGCCCCATAGTCATGGTCATACACGTATCCCTCCCCATGAAAAATATGTATCAATTGTACCATTTTATTCTATATTGGGGTCTATTATTTCTAGCAAAATAGCCAGCTCCAAGTGAGCCAGCTGTTTTACGAATGCATCTATTTTTTTATTTCAGAACTCCCAAAATGGAGTCAATTCGTTCTTTTGCTCCTTGCCAAGATGCCATGACCGGGAACTCATATTGCTCTCTTGCCTTCATATTCCACGGATGAGGAATACAAAGCACCTGCTTCCCCTCCTGCAGTGCAGGCACTAAATTATGAGGACCATCATCAATCAGGAGATCATAGTTAATCAGATTCTTTCGTTTGCATGGGAAAAAGTTCTCAATCGGAATGAATGGCATATGTCTTTGAAGCCAATTCCATTTCTCCACGACGGTTTTTGGTTCTGCCGCTGTCACAATAATGACATCAAAAGCATTGCAAAGCTTCTCCATTTCTTCTACGACATACTCGTCATACAGTTCAAGTTCCTCAAACAAACCCGGTCGTCCATAAAATACATCATGTGTGCTTTTGGGATGACGTAGATGATCGGTGTTCCAATCTAACATTTCTTCATAACGAAGCGGATGAGTGGGAAATTCACTATTGTTATGGTATATAGCCCGTTTGACGAGATGACAGATCGTATCGTCCATATCGACTGCTATGATTGGTTTTCTCATCATCTTGCCCCTATCCATTCTGGTAAAAGTATTACGAGAATATCATACAATAATTTAATACCGGGGTGAAGCTTGGCATGAAGCTATACTATCGGTTCCTACATAAATTCCTGATAGATAACCAAACATATTGTTAGGTTGGTTTATATCCAACAAATCAACCATCAAAATAGTTAGGTTTTATTTTATTATTTTTAACTAACTTATCCTACAGAAAAATCAAGTAAACATATCATACATAGAGAGAAAAGTTATAATAAAACCTTTATAAATCACACTTCAATAAGAAACCTATATAGATATGATCTGAAAACAAAAATAAATTTAAAAAATCAATTGAATAACAAAAGCACAAATGATAGAATAACGAAAAATAACTAATGACAAAATGAAAGCGCTTCATAATGTGTTTAGCTTACTGCTATTTACATACTTGCACCCCTACTCCACCTCTATATAGCAGGAAGTTGAATAATATATTTAGGGAGGAATAAAAGTGAAAACATTGTTAAGAAAAGCATTATTGTCTGGACTCGCTGGTCTGCTTATCATGATTGGTTTGGGGGGATTCTTCTCCAAGGCGCAAGCTGCTTCAGGTTTTTATGTAAGCGGTACCAAATTGTATGACTCTACAGGCAAGCCGTTCGTTATGAGAGGCGTCAATCATGCTCACACTTGGTACAAAAACGATCTTTATACTGCCATCCCAGCCATTGCCAAGACAGGTGCTAATACCGTTCGGATTGTCCTTTCTAACGGAACACAATACACCAAGGATGACATAAATTCCGTAAAAAATATTATCTCCCTAGTCACAAGTTATAAAATGATTCCTGTACTTGAGGTTCATGACGCTACGGGTAAAGACGACTATGCGTCTTTGGATGCGGCTGTGAATTACTGGATTAGCATAAAAGATGCCCTGATCGGCAAGGAAGATCGGGTTATCGTGAACATTGCGAACGAATGGTATGGCTCTTGGAATGGAGGCGGCTGGGCAGATGGGTATAAGCAAGCAATTCCCAAGCTGAGAAACGCAGGTATTAAAAATACGCTCATCGTCGATTGTGCTGGTTGGGGGCAATATCCTCAATCTATCAATGACTTCGGTAAGTCTGTATTTGCAGCTGATTCTTTGAAGAATACGGTATTCTCCATCCATATGTATGAGTTCGCTGGTAAAGATGTTCAAACTGTTCGAACCAATATTGATAACGTTCTGAATCAAGGACTCCCTCTGATTATTGGTGAATTTGGCGGTTACCACCAGGGAGCAGACGTCGACGAGACAGAAATCATGAGATACGGCCAATCCAAAGGCATAGGCTGGTTAGCTTGGTCCTGGTACGGTAATAGCTCCAACCTTTCTTATCTTGATCTTGTAACAGGACCTAACGGTAATCTGACCGATTGGGGCCGCACTGTGGTAGAAGGAACCAACGGTATCAAAGAAACATCGAAAAAAGCCGGTATCTACTAAAAAGACAATGAGAATATAAAAAGGCTCATAGATTGATTCGTGCAAAAGGGTGCATTGTTGCGCCATTTTAGAAAAAAGAATCAATCTATGAGCTATTCATTTTTAATACTTTGCACTAAAGTATTCGCTGAGCGTCTCTGATCTTACACTTTCTGGGTTATACAGTGATTTTGATTTCATACACAGGCACTATGCTGACCGCGCCGATGTTCGCGATTCGTTCCTCCGTTGTCTCTTTCCAGCCAGCCATGGTTGTATTGCTGTTTACAACCCTGCCCTTTCGAATTGGAGAAACATATACGTACATCCCTCGCTCGATGAGCCGATGTTTAAATGATTTTAAACCTATTTCCCAGGTCGTATGGTTGCAGAAATTATCGTGAATGAGTTCGCCATCAATAAATGCATAACCGATATCTCCCGTATAATTGATACGCAGCAGAGCCTCTTTGATCCCATCAAGGGCATTTGTTTCAAAATCAAGGACGAATTTATCATGATTCACCCTTTTCAGATTAAAGTGTATTTCTTTCTTTGAAACTCTTAACTGATACGTTGTAAATAATTCACTTTCTGTTGTTGCAAGCAACTCTCCACCGGATATGGATGTGATTGAGTCGTCAAAATCCGGGAATACACTGAGTGTTACAGTCTCCTGATCTGTTGATTCCAGTCTTATCTCTGCTCCAGATACAAGTAAATTGGCACTTGTCAGGATAACTCTGTCCCGACCTTGCAGGTTGACCTTCCAAAACGCCAAGCTTTGTTCATCAGTCATCGTATAGATGGCGACTTTTTGGCCACTTTCAGATACCAGGCGAATGACACTCTCTTCCTCTTCAGCAACCTGAATGATCGTATTCTCATCCAATTGCTCTATCGAACCTTTGTCGATTGTGGCACGGATGATATGTTTTGATTCCAATGCATACGTTCCTTTCATCCCGTCTGGTACAAAGAAAAAATAATATATTTCTCCATCCTCTTCTATCCTTGTTATCAGCTGGGCTGTTGCATATTTGAGCTTTATTCCATCCAAATTGAGGTTAAAAGGCAAAATAGCGAAGCTATCCCGTCCTAATGTCAGTTCACCTTGACTAGGGATTACAATCGTTTCCTCAGGCAGGTCAATGCTTACATTGAAATTGCACAGGTCGTAATTTTCAACATGGTCCTGAAAATTATTTAGAAACAGGTACCCCGCCCCGGCACTGGAGCGAATCGCATATCGTAAGGTATCCACATCATAAGGGTCCATTGGGGACGTGTCCTCTGGCAGAATAGTCTTCGTCAGAGAGAATTGCTTTTGAAACGTTGAAAGAAAATAATGCTGTAGCTTTGTTCTTCGGTATGACTCCCTTATTTGACCGAATTCTCCAATCATGGCATTGAAATCATAGGATATTTTAGGTGTAGCCATATCGTTTGTGAACGGGTTAACCTTACCTCGCGGATTGGAACCCCCATGATACATATAGTATCCGATCAGGTTACAGCCTTCTGCAACCTTCATGACAGTCATCGCTGGAACACTGCGATAGGGAAAGGCAAACCGGTATTTATAAAACTGAACCATACCGCCACCCATTTCGCAGCAAGCGTACGGATAGTCTTCCGGGGCGTATAGGGGCTCAAAATTGTAGCTTTTCGGAATCTTGTTATTATGCTTGTCTCGGAAAATGTATTCCGGTGTCGCAGGATGCTCATCCTTCCCCTTCAACCGTTCCTCTTCATAATAGATCCACGGCCAGTAGGCATATCCGCCCCATAATGGCAGCATATCAGGAACAGGCGTTGTCGCTCCTCCCCATCCTGTGCATGTATAGATCGGAGTATCAATCCCCGCTTTCAGAGCTATTTCTTTAAGTTTTAACATATGCGAATTACCGTCACTTCCAGAGTTTAACCACATATCATTAATTCCTACAGTCAATCCCCACTGAGCAGAGGAATGATGATGCTCGTTTTCGATTTGGGTGCCGATAATCGGCCCACCCTCCTTATATAACAGCCCTTTAACCTGAAGACCGATTTCGTTATACATTCTTCTCGTATAAAACAAATATCCCTCATCATTAGAACGAACCTCAAATGGGCGGCCAAATAGCCAATCCGGTATACCGCCGTTTCGGATTTCGCCATGATTGAAGGGTCCGATTCGGATAATGACATAGAGCTGATGTTTGCCACATAACTCAATAAAATAGCGGAGGTTTTTGTTCCCACTCCAATTAAAAACACCTTCAACTTCTTCATGTAGATTCCAAAAAACATAAGTCGCAATGATATTGACGCCACCCATTTTTACTTTAATAATTTCGTCTTCCCAACAGCGTTCATCATAGCGTGCATAATGGAATTCACCACAAATCCCGAAAAAAGGATCTCCATCCTTCTCCATAAAATAGTTGGTGAATCCGATTTGTTCTCCCTTTGGATTGGTGCCGCCAAGTTTGAGATGCCCTTTCACAATATGCTTGTGATCATCTTGGACCGTAATTCGATAGTTTCTCATGAAGTTCACTCCCCTCAATCGTTCATATTGAATGACACCAGCTATCTCAGAGACAATAGATTGTCTAGGAAGGAACCTCTAATCTGAATTTAGGATAAATTGGTTCCACTTGCGCTGCCAGGCTATATCATTCCAGAACGGATGATGCGGAGCACAGTTGGAGCAGAGGGTCATTCCCCAGAACCCCAGTGTCATTCCTTTTCGCAACACATATTCAGCTATATATTTACCGACCGGACCTTCTTCAAATTGGGCATGCAGTGGCGTATAGCCTACATAACCTTCTCCTATGACAATTGGAATACCGGAACGACGGGTCCACTCATGAATCTCCTCCAATCGGGAGTCGGCCTTTTGCAACATGGCCATTTTATGATCTCCGTACCGATCGTACAAAAATAGATCCCATTGATCCGGATCTACCCAGTCGTGTAAATAAATAAGCCTCATGCCAACGGGATTGCCTTCCATCCGCCAATTTTGCTCTGGAGGCAGAGCCCATTCTGCAAATGGAGGGGCATCTTCCCTCAATAGGGATTGGACGAATGAATTGGGGAATGGCGCCAACTCATCAACAAGCCCCGCCGTTTCCATCAACTCATTCAGCACCCCTTTAATATAAAGATGAAAATGGGCCACCTGCATATTGCGCGCCACGTAAGCTTTGGGGTAGGCTTCATTTAACGTATAGCTGGCTGTCATCATAATATCTGGATGGCTTTGGCGAAGATATTCAATCGCTTCTTCTACGTAAGGCTGCATTGCTTCAATAATTGCCGGTACGTTCGTTTCTGCTATGCCCTCAGACGTTCCGACGGCGTTTAGCTGCCCAAATTCCACTTCGTTATGCAGCTCTGTATAGATAATCTGATCCCTATAGCCTTCTGCTGTAACAAATCGAATCAATTGATCCATTGATTTTGCAATCGTCATGAATCTTTCCTTAGGTGGGATCGCAACTAATTCATCTCTAAGCTCAGCATGGGCCAGGAAGGTCGGACTCTGCTGATATTCCCAAGAGGATAATATAATGTGACAATTATGAGCCTTTGCCTGTCTAAACAGTTCGAGCAAATGAGCATGCCCATCCAGCACTGCACCGCCGCGACAGTTATACCAGCGCGTACGCTGGCCCACTTTCCCCAGACTCGCAAACTCCAATGGACCTGGGCGTTTGCCATCCACCGTAAACAACATGAAGGGCATAGCGCATATTCGGATCGTATTGTAGCCTCTTTCGATCGCTTCCTGAAAACGAGCTGCCAGGTCGCTGTAGGGCTCCCCCTCCTGTGTCATGGTATACCAAGAGAAGTCCCACATCGTGATCGTCAATTTGCGCGGTACATTTCTCATCAGATTACTCATGTGATTTCCCTCCCAGCCCCAGTTCATAGGGTTCAATGCTCCTTAATCTACAAGCCTTCCGCAGCCCTTCTACAGCCTGTTCAATCTGACCGGTTACCTTCATTTTCAATTCATCACTCCCTCATAATCGCTCTTATATCAAAGCTTACAAGTAAGCGGTATCACAGACAATTGACAATCCACTGTTTATGATGGATTATATACGTATTTCATCATTAGAGCCGCCTACGGCTGGGAGATAAATAGATTATGACTAAGAAAGCCGATGGATTTGAGCGTAAAAAGGTATATGTCCTTCCTCCCTATATGCTGAAAAAATTAAAAATGAATCCGCTTACGGAAGATTTATATATTACGGATATAGGCTGCTTTAGCCATGCCCGTCATCATTTTCGTGAAAGAACAAATGGCTGCGACTCTCATATATTCATTTACTGTGCGAGCGGAAAAGGCTGGATACGAACCAAGGATAACCTAACCATTGTCCTGAAAGAGCGAAGCTTTGCGTACATTCCTAGGGACATGCCGCATGCTTATGGGGCTGACGATGAAGATCCATGGACAATTTACTGGTTTCATCTTAAAGGGGATCAAATGGATGATTTTATGGATTTGTTTGAGCCGTTTAAAATGTATATTTCGCTGGCCGTTAGTGATGAAATCAAACTGCTGGAGCTATTTCATCAGTGTTACACCCTTTTACTGAACAAATCATACTCCATGATACATTTAGTTCAAGTGTCGCAAACCATCCGCTATCTGCTGAGTTTTGTTGTATCCGTTGCAGCTCGCAAGGAAGACAGCACGTACCAGAGCCATGTCGATAAGGCCATACGTTATATGGGCGAACAATTGGAATCCACCGTTTCGCTTGATGAGCTTAGCCAGCATGTTCAGGTATCCAAGCAGCATTTAAACCTAATATTCAAGCAATCAACCGGGTATTCCCCTGTCGATTACTATTTAAGAATGAAAATTCAAAGAGCCAGTCAGCTTTTGGATTTAACGAATGCTTCTATTAAAGAAATTAGCATACAACTCGGTTTTAGGGACCCTTATTACTTCTCCAGGCTATTCAAAAAAATAATGGGCTGCTCTCCTCTGGCGTACCGAAATAATTTAAAGGGCTGATCCATAGATGATCTTCCCCCTACACGGATCATTTACGGATCAAGGGGCAAGGTCTATACTTAAGTACAAAAAAGGAAGTTTTGTATGCTCCTAACGTTGAATCGTAGACTCAATTCAGCTATGCCGCTAATCACACCCATCAGCATTCTAATCGGCGTCCTGATCGGTACGCCGTTGTCCCAATATACCGAGCTTTCTCCCTGGCTATTTGCCTTCATGACCTTCGCGGGCAGCATCAGCATGGGGTTCAAGGATTTTATCCATGTAATCAAGCATCCGGGTCCGCTGATCGCCTGTCTGTTTATTCTTCACCTAGCCATGCCGCTGCTCGCCATGATGCTTGGGCATCTGGCTTTCAGTGACGATCCTTATACGATTACTGGACTGATTCTTGGTGCAGCTATCCCTACTGGCATTTCCAGCTTCGTCTGGGTTAACATCTACAAAGGCAATACAGCCCTTACATTGGCGATCATTCTAATCGATACAATTTTGGCCCCGTTCGCTGTGCCCGGCATTATGTCCCTGCTGATCGGAGCGAATGTCCAGCTCGACACCTGGGCAATGATGCAAAGCCTGTTCTGGATGATTGTCGTTCCTTCATTAATTGGCATGGTGCTGAACGAATGGACCAAAGGAAAGATTAAGCAGGTGTGGGGGCCTCGGCTGGGCCCGTTCTCCAAGCTAGCTATGGCTCTGGTCGTCATGATTAACGGATCTGTCATCGCACCTTACCTGGTTGACTTTAATCTCAAGCTTGTCGGAGTATGTCTCTCCATCATTATCCTTGCCTCCACTGGATATGCGATTGGGTATCTCATATCATGGCTGATGCGGTGGAATAATGCAGACCGTACGGCGCTTGTCTTTAACGGCGGCATGCGCAATATTAGCGCGGGGGCCGTGCTTGCTATCACCTACTTCCCGGCTCCCGTAGCACTGCCCGTTGTACTCGGAATGATTTTTCAGCAATCCACAGCATCTCTGGTCGGATTTCTGCTGAGCCGCCGCGACCGCGCCAACGCTAAGAATAAGCGCAGTACGCTCTCTGCTTCCTAAAGTCGGAGCGGTTACAATGATTAATAAAAAGAAGCCGCCAACATGGCGGCTTCAGGCTGTCGAGAAAGTTTCGACAGCCTATTTTTATGTTAAATTTGTTTAAGACGACACCGCGTTAATGTTATATA
>NZ_JAAMNS010000027.1:0-30844 GCF_011066175.1 Paenibacillus sp. EKM211P | reverse complement strand
CAGCTCCACGAAGTACGATGGGATCATGTACCCCGGCAGCTCCTGCGCCAGCGCGCTGCGCAAATCGTTCACCGCCAGCTCCGCTCCGGTATCCAGCGTGTAATACGCGCATAGCGCCTTCTGCCCGTTCGCGTCACTTCGAACCAGCACCACCGCTTCGCGCACGCCTTCCACCCGCAGCAGCTGCGACTCGATCTCGCCCGTCTCAATCCGGTACCCCCGGATTTTCGCCTGGTTGTCGATCCGGCCGATGAAGTCCACGTTGCCGTCTTCCATCCACCGCGCCAAGTCTCCCGTGCGGTACAGCCGCTCGCCCGCGGCGAACGGGCTGTCTACGAACTTCTCTTCCGTCAGCTCCGGACGGTTCAAGTACCCGCGCGCCACTCCGATTCCGCCGATGACCAGTTCGCCCAGCACCCCGACCGGCACCGGGTTCAGATGCGCGTCCACGATGTAGAATTTCGCATTCAGCCACGCTTTGCCGATCGGCACATTGCCTGTCTGTGGCAGCTTCGCCAGTTCCTCGTCGTAGAAACTGGAGTCGATCGCCGCTTCCGTCACGCCGTAAGCGTTGATGATCCGGAACAACGAGCCGAAGCGCTCCTGCAAGGTCCGGTAATCCCCCACGCTGCAGTTGTCCGAGCTCGTGATCAACAGCTCCATCCGGCTCATATCCAGTTGCTGCTCGTGCACGTACTCCAGGAACGGCACAATCAGCGCCGGCGTCGATTCGAAGATGGTGACCCGCTCCTGCTCAATCCAGTGGTGCAGACGAGACGGATCAATCCGGTCGTCCTTCGGCACAATCACCATCGTGCCTCCGTTGTACAGCGTCCGCGCGATATCTCCCACGAACACGTCAAACGAGAAGCTGGCGAGCTGCAGCAGCCGCACCGGGAACTGATCCAACTGGTATTCCCGCCGGTAGCCCGCCGCCGTATTCACCAGGCCGCGGTGCTCGATCATCACGCCCTTTGGCTTGCCCGTCGTTCCCGACGTGTAGATCACGTACGCCAGATCTTCCGGACGGGCTTCATGGAAGCTGTTGGTGCCAACATTCTGATGGCTCTCATCGCCGTCGTCCACAGCATCCGTCAGCTTGCCGGAGACCATGCCGGAGCCAACCGACGCATTCGCCCGCTCCTCGCTGTACGACGCTTCGTCGTCCAGGTACAGCACCGCCGCTAGCGCCAGCTCCTCTTCGCCGAGCCAGGCTTCAGCGCGCTCTCGCAGCGCCGTTTGCGTCAGCAGCACCTTCGCTCCGCTGTCTTCAAGCATGAACCGCACGCGGTCCGCCGGATAATCCGGGTCGAGCGGCACATACGCCCCGCCCGCTTTCCAGACGGCCAGCACGGCCACCAGCAAGTCCACCGAACGCTCGGCGAGAATGCCGACGATCGTCTCCCGGCCGATGCCGCTTGCGCGCACCGTGGCCGCCAAGCGGTTTGCCCGCTCGTTCAGCTCCGCATACGTCAGCCGGTCGTTCTCGTACACAACGGCCTCCGCTTCCGGCGTGCGCTCCGCTTGTTCTTCGAACAGCCGGTGGAACGCAGCCGCAGAAGTCGCTTCCGGCTGCGCCGGGTTGAACGCGCCCAGAATTTGTTCTTTTTCCTCTGCCGTCAGCAAGTTCAGCTCGGCGATCTTCGCATCCGGACGGCTTACGATCGTTACGAGCAGCTGTTCGTAATGTTTCGCCAGCCGTTCGATAGTCTCCCTTTTGTAGAGAGCCGTCGCATATTCGAAGCTGTAATCCAAGCCGCCGTTCTCCTCGCCCACATCCAAGCTGATATCAAACTTCGCGGTATCCAGTGCGCTCGGATAAGGAATCAGGCGAAGCCCTTCCAGCTCAAATTCCTCGTTCTCCGTATTCTGCATCGTAAACAGCGTGTCGAAGAGCGGATTGCGGCTTAAATCACGGGTGACTTGCACCTTGTCCACCAATTCTTCGAACGGATAGTTTTGATGCTCGAAGGCGTGGAGGGTCGTTTCTTTGACTTCGTTCAGGTATGACAGGAATGTCTTCTCCGAAGCCGGATAACTGCGGATAGCCAGCGTGTTTAAGAAAATCCCGATCAACGGCTGTACATCTCCATGATTCCTTCCAGCAATCGGTGTACCGACGATCACGTCTTCCTGACCTGAATATTTATGCAAAAGGACGTTATACGCCGCAAGCAGCACCATAAACAGCGTCGTGCCCGTTTCCGAGGCCAGCTGCTTCAGGCCGTCGGTTTTCGAAGCGTCGAAGAAAAACTCCAGCGTTTGGCCTTCGTAGCTCTGCACGGCCGGACGCGGATAGTCGGTCGGCATTTCCAGCACCGGAAGCTCGCCTTGGAACATGTCCAGCCAGTATGCCTCCTGGCGCTGAAGCCGTTCCTTCTGCTCCTGCGAATGCTGCCAAACGGTGTAGTCTTTGTACTGAATGCGCAGAGGATCCAATTGCTCGCCGCCGTACAAGCGGACGAATTCTTCAACAAAGATTTCCATCGAGACGCCGTCGGAAATAATATGATGCATGTCGTACATTAGAATATGGCGTTCCGGAGCCAGCTCGACAAGGCCTACCCTCAGCAGCGGAGGCTTCGCCAAGTCAAACGGACGGACGAAACGACGAACCGTCTCTTCGGCCTCTTGCTTATCCGCTCGATAGAACTCCACGGCAACATTCACGTCCTGATAAATCCGCTGCGATGCTTCGCCATCCACCATTTCGAACCCGGTGCGCAGCGTTTCATGCCGCGTCACGAGCTTACGGAACGCTTCTTCGAACCTTGCCCGGTCCAAAGCACCCTCCAGCAGCATCGCTTCCGGCATGTTGTAGCTAAGCTCCGCGCCTTCCAGTTGATTCAGGATAAAGAGACGTTTTTGAGCAAAAGATTGCGGGTACACCTCTCGGTCATCCGCCACCGGAATGGCAACGAATGTCTGCTCATCCAGCCGAGAAATGGCGGCCGCCATGCTCTCGATGGTGGAATGGCGGAACACGTCGCGCAGCGGCAGATCCACGTTCAACTCTTTATGAATCTTGCTGACCAGCGTCGTCGCCCGCAGGGAGTGGCCGCCGATGTCGAAGAAGTTGTCGTGAACGCCAATCTCCTTCGCAAGCCCCAGCACCTCTTGCCATATCGCCGCCAGCTTCGTTTCCAGCTCATTGCGCGGTGCGACGTACTCCGTTCCGCTTCCCGCTTCCCCTTCCGGCGCCGGCAGCGCCTTCCGGTCAATCTTTCCGTTCGGCGTCAGAGGCAGGTGCTCCAGCTCCACGAAGTACGATGGGATCATGTACCCCGGCAGCTCCTGCGCCAGCGCGCTGCGCAAATCGTTCACCGCCAACTCCGCTCCGGTATCCAGCGTGTAATACGCGCACAGCGCCTTCTGCCCGTTCGCGTCACTTCGAACCAGCACCAACGCTTCGCGTACGTCTTCCACCCGCAGCAGCTGCGACTCGATCTCGCCCGTCTCGATCCGGTACCCCCGGATTTTCGCCTGGTTGTCGATCCGGCCGATGAAGTCCACGTTGCCGTCTTCCATCCACCGCGCCAAGTCTCCCGTGCGGTACAGCCGCTCGCCCGCGGCGAACGGGCTGTCTACGAACTTCTCTTCCGTCAGCTCCGGACGGTTCAAGTACCCGCGCGCCACTCCGACTCCGCCGATGACCAGTTCGCCCAGCACCCCGACCGGCACCGGATTCAGATGCGCGTCCACGATGTAGAATTTCGCATTCAGCCACGCTTTGCCGATCGGCACATGGCCTGTCTGCGGCAGCTTCGTCAGAGGCTCGTCGTAGAAGCTGGAGTCGATCGCCGCTTCCGTCACGCCGTATGCGTTGATGATTCGGAACAACGAGCCGAAGCGTTCCTGCAAGGTGCGGTAATCCGCCACGCTGCAGCTGTCTGAGCTCGTGATCAACAGCTCCATCCCGCTCATATCCAGCCGCTGCTCGTGCACATACTCTAGGAACGGCACGATCAGCGCTGGCGTCGATTCGAAGATGGTGACCCGCTCCCGCTCAATCCAATGGTGCAGACGAGACGGATCGATCCGGTCGTCCTTCGGCACAATCACCATCGTGCCTCCGTTGTACAGCGTCCGCGCGATATCTCCCACGAACACGTCAAACGAGAAGCTTGCGAGCTGCAGCAGCCGCACTGGGAACTGATCCAACCGGTATTCCCGCCGGTAGCCCGCCGCCGTGTTCACCAGGCTGCGGTGCTCGATCATCACGCCCTTCGGCTTGCCCGTCGTTCCCGACGTGTAGATTACGTAAGCCAGATCCTCCGGACGGGCTTCATGGAAGCTGTCGGTGCCAACATTCTGAGGGCTCTCATCACCGTCGTCCACAGCATCCGTCAGCTTGCTGGAAATGCCGAAGACAATCAGCGCATTCGCCCGCTCCTCGCTGTACGACGCTTCGTCGTCCAGGTACAGCACCGCCGCTAGCGCCAGTTCCTCTTCGCCGAGCCAGGCTTCGGCACGCTCTCGCAGCGCCGTTTGCGTCAGCAGCACCTTCGCTCCGCTGTCCTCAAGCATGAACCGCACGCGGTCCGCCGGATAATCCGGGTCGAGCGGCACATACGCCCCGCCCGCTTTCCAGACGGCCAGCACAGCCACCAGCAAGTCCACCGAACGCTCGGCGAGAATGCCGACGATCGTCTCCCGGCCGATGCCGCTTGCGCGCAGCGTGGCCGCCAAGCGGTTCGCCCGCTCGTTCAGCTCCGCATACGTCAGCCGGTCGTTCTCGTACACGACGGCCGCCGCTTCCGGCGTGCGCTCCGCCTGTTCCTCAAACAGCCGGTGGAACGCGGCCGCAGGAGCCACTTCCGGCTGCGCCGGGTTAAACGCGCCGAGAATTTGTTCTTTTTCCTCTGCCGTCAGCAAGTTCAGCTCGGCAATCTTCGCATCCGGACAGCTTACGATCTCCGCAAGCAAATGTCCGAAATGAGTCGACAACCGCCGGATCGTGCTTTCTTTATAAAGAGCCGTTGCGAATTCAAAGCTGCACTCCAGGCCGCCGTTTTCTTCCGTAACATCCACACTCAGGTCGAACTTGGCCGTACCGTATTCGCTAGGGTACGGGGACAATTTCAGCCCTTCCAGCTCAAACTCTTTATCCTCCAAGTTTTGCAGGGAGAACATCGTGTCAAACAGCGGATTGCGGCTCAAATCCCGGCTGACCTGCACTTTATCGACAAGCTCTTCGAACGGATAATTCTGATGCTCGTAAGCACCCAAGGTCGTTTCTTTCACTTCTTCCAGATACGACAGGAAGGTCTTCTCCGAAGCCGGATAATTGCGGAGCGCCAGCGTATTGACGAACATTCCGATCAAAGGCTGCGTGTCTCCGTGCGTTCTGCCCGCAATCGACGTTCCGACGATCAAATCGTCCTGACCTGTGTATTTATGCAAAAGCACTGTATATGCCGCAAGCAGCACCATATACAGCGTCGTTCCTCTTTGAGCGGCCAGTTGCTTCAAGCCTTCATTCGTTGCCTCGTCCACGAAGGACGTCAGCGTTTGTCCCTCAAAGCTCTGCACGGCAGGACGCGGATAGTCCGTCGGCATTTCCAGAACCGGCAGTTCACCCCGGTAACGGTCCAGCCAGTAAGCTTCCTCGCGTTTCAACTGCGCTTTTTGCTCGTCCGACTGCTGCCATACCGCATAGTCCTTGTATTGAATGCGCAAAGGCTCTAATGACTCGCCACCGTACAGACGAACGAGTTCCTCGACTAACACGTCCATCGAAACCCCGTCGGAGACGATATGGTGCATGTCGAACATCAGCAAATAACGTTCGGTTGCGAGCTCTACGAGCTCCACCCGCAGCAGCGGAGGCTTCGCCAAGTCGAAAGGTCGGATGAAGGCCTGCACGACTTCAGGCGCTTCTTCCTCGCTCGCATGACGGTACTCGACGGCAAAGTCGACGCTCTCGTAAATGCGCTGTACTGCTTCGCCTTGTACGATCTCAAAGCCGGTTCGTAGCGTTTCGTGCCGTACGATCAGTCCGCGGAAAGCCTTCTCCAGCAGGCTCCGGTCAATCGATCCTTCCAGCAGCAGCACGCCCGGCATGTTGTAGCTCTGATCGGACCCTTCTAGCTGATTCAGGATAAACAGCCGCTTCTGAGCTGAGGAAAGCGGATAATATTCTCTTACGCCTGCCAGCGGAATCGACGAGAATGACTGCTCTCCGATCCGGGTGATGGCGAGAGCCATCTCTTCGATCGTCGAGTAGCGGAATACGTCGCGCAGAGGCAGCTCGACGTTCAGCTCCTGATGCACCTTGCTCACCAGTGTCGTCGCCCGCAGGGAATGGCCGCCCAGGTCGAAGAAGTTGTCATGAACGCCGATGTGCTCCAATCCGAGTACGCTTTTCCAAATTCCGGCCAAGCTGGCTTCCAGCGGAGTACGAGGCGGAGTACGTCCTTCGCCCGGCTGCAAGCTCTCCTCCGGCGTCGGAAGGGATCGGCGGTCGACCTTGCCGTTCGCCGTCAGCGGGAGCCGCTCCAACTGGATCAGGTACGCCGGGATCATGTAGGCCGGCAGTTCCTGGGAAATCACGTTCTTCAACTCGGCCGCTGGAAGCTCGCGGTCCGCTTCATAATAGGCGCAAAGCTGCTTCTCGCCGAAGGCGTTTTCCCTCGCGAATACCGTCGTTTTCCGAATTCCCTCCACTTTCTGAAGCTGAGCTTCGATCTCGCCCAGTTCAATACGGAAGCCGCGGATTTTCACTTGGTCGTCCGTCCGTCCCACGTATTCGATCGTGCCGTCCGGCAGCCATTTGGCCAAATCCCCCGTTCGGTACATGCGCTCTCCCGGTACAAACGGATTGTCGACAAATTTCTCCGCCGTTAGCTCCGGCCGGTTGTTGTAGCCCCGTACCAAGCCTTCTCCGCCGACGCAAAGCTCTCCAGCCACGCCGATCGGCAGAAGCTTATTCCGGCTGTCGACGATATACACCGTCGTATTGCTGATCGGCCGTCCGATGGGTACGGTAACCGCCGACTCATCGACAAAGTCGACCGGAAGGTACGTGGTATAAACCGTGCTTTCCGACGGGCCGTACAGGTGGTTAAGCCTGCCCGGTCCGATATGGGCGAGCGCTCGACGCACATGGCCGACCGACACGCGCTCTCCTCCAAACAAAATCGCCCGGACATCCCGCAGGCAGTCGACGTTCACATCTACAAGGACGTTGAAGTAAGCCGTCGTAATCAGCATGACCGAGATGCGCTCGTGCTGGATGAGATCCGCCAGCCGGCCGATTTCCAGCAAAGTCTCACGCGGAACCAGCACCAGCCGCGCCCCGTTGGTCAAAGCGCCGAAAACATCGAAAATCGCTCCGTCGAACGAATAGCTCGAAAGCTGGAGGACATGATCCCGCTCGGTGATGTCGATATAATTCGTATTTCGCACGATCCGCACGATGTTGCGGTGCGAAACAAGGTTGCCTTTCGGCTTGCCCGTCGTACCTGACGTATAGATGACGCAGGCCAGATCTGTCGCTTCGGTGCCCGGATTAAGATTTGTGCCGTCCTCGTGATAGAAGGACTCGTCATCCAGTAAGATCACGGAGTCCGAACCCGCCAGGCGCTCGCGCAAGCGGCTTTGCGTCAGCATGACCTGCGCTCCCGAATCCTCGATCAAGAAACGGATACGCTCCTCGGGATATTCCGGGTCAATCGGTACGTAAGCCGCTCCGGCTTTGTGTGCCGCCAGCATACCCACCACCATTTCGATGGAACGCTCAGCCATAATGGCGACCAGACGGCCTTTGGATATCCCGTGGCTACGCAAGGTACGGGCAAGGCGATTGACGCGTTCGTTCAGCTCGCGGTAGGTCAGCTCTTGCTCACTCAAGGAGATGGCAGCCGCATCCGGGATGCGCTCCGCCTGCTCTTCGAACAATTGAATGAGCGTCTTCCCGCGCGGAAATTCCGTGGTAGTGTCGTTAAAACGTCCGAGAAGGTCGGCCTTTTCCGCCTCCGTCACAAGTTCCAGCTCGCCTACTGTAATTTCCGGGTTATCCGTCACCTGCTCCAGCAGATGGACGAGATGCCCCTTGAGCTGCTCGATGCTGTCTTTATCGAACACCTCTGCGTTAAAGTCGAACCGAATTTCGATCTCGTCTCCCGGCACCACGGTCACGTTGAAGTTATAGTTCGTCTGCTCCTCCATCTGAACGTCAGCGATCGTCAGGTCGCCGTGCTGCTGGTCGCCCGCCTGCTCCATCTGCTCGTCCACCGGATAGTTCTCGAAAGCGATGATATGGTTGATCAGGTTCTGCTTTTGCACGCTGTGGGCTTGAATTTCATACAGCGGATAGTAATCATAACGCCCAGACTCCAGCGCCCGCTCTTGGAGCTTCGCCATCAGGTCGGCGAACACGGTGTCCGCTTCGCTCGTGACGCGGACCGGCACCGTATTGATGAACAGCCCGATCATGGACTCGATGCCCGGGATTTCCGCCGGTCTTCCGGCTACGACGCTGCCGAATACGGCATCGTTTGTCCCGTTATATTTTTGCAGCATCACGCCCCAAGCGGCTTGCAGCAGCGTATTGACCGTAACCAGGCGCTGTTTCGCCACCCGGTCCATTCGCTCGCTCAAGTCCTTGCCGAGCTCGGCGGTGACGTGATCAGCCGTAAATCTGCCGTTTGGCGCCGGTTCCTTTTGTCCTGGGAGTACGGTTTGCCCTTCATAACCTGCCAGGAATGCCGTCCAATAGCCGGATGCCGCCTGATCGTCCTGTTTCTCCAACCATTCGATATAAGCGCCATAATCCGATCCCTTATCTCCCGCTGGCTGCTTGCCGGATGCCAAGGCCGAATACGTCTCAAACAGCTCCTGCGTCAGCTGCGGCAGGCACCAGCCGTCCATCAAAATATGCTGGAAACTCCACAGCACATGATAGCTTTGCTCTTCGGTGCGCAGGATCGTAACCCGAACGAGCGCATCATGTTCCAGGTCGAAGCCGCGAAGCTTGTCATCCTCGGCCTTTTTATCCAAATACGTTTGTTTCTCGTCCGCCTGCAAATGGAGCAGCTCTTCATATTCAAAGCCGACCGGCTTGTCGCGGTATATGATTTGCAGCGGCTCGCCCGCCGGTCCTTTCACAAAATTTGCCCGCAGCACCAGATGACGTTTCGCAAGCTCCATCCAGCTCCTCTCGAAAAGCTGGACGTCGAGTACTCCCCGCATCGTAAACCGCGTTTGCTCGAAGTAAGCGGCCGTCTGCCGGTCAAGCGCGCTGTGGAACCACATGCCCTTCTGCATCGGCGTAAGCGAGTAAATATTTTCGATTTCCCCGAGATGGCCCGAGCGCTGGGCGATTTGCTCCAATTCCGCGATGGTCAAGCCTTTAAATTGCACGTCGCTCGGCGTCAATTCAGTGTTTTCTTTGCCTGCGCAGTGGGTAATGAGCTCTCGGAGACTTTGCTCAAGCCGCTGAGCGAAGGCTTCCATCGTTTCCTTGCGATACTGCTTCCGGCTGTAGCTGAGATCGAGCGATAAAGCGCCGTCCAGCACCATGCCGTTGATATCCAGCACAAAGCTGCGGGCCTGCCGGTCGCTGGCCGGGCTGCCGCTGGAATAAGAAGATATGCCGATCTCGTCCCGGTTGACATCATCGTCGAACTGACCGAGGTAGTTAAAATTAATTTCCGGCTCTGCACCCCAAACAAAGCCATCCTCCGATTTGGAGAGATAGCGGCATACGCCGTACCCAAGCCCTTTGTTCGGAATGCGGCGCAAGCTTTCCTTGACCTGTTTAATCTGATAGGCCAAATCCCGGTCGGTTTCCGGCTCCAGGACGACCGGAAACTTGGTCGTAAACCAGCCGACTGTGCGCGTGATGTCGATATCCGTTCCGATCGATTCGCGTCCGTGTCCTTCGAGATTGATCCGCACCCGTTCGTGTCCCGTCCACTTGCGAATGGCTATGCCGAGCGCCGTTACCAAAATATCGTTCATTTCGGTGTTGTAGGCCCGGTGAACCCGCTTCAGCAGCAGTTCCGTTTCTTCGGGAGTCAAACAGACGAACAGCGATTCGCTGTCCTGCTGCGTCGTAACGTCCGCCTTCAGATCCTTCGGCACGGCCGGAACCGCAATTTGTTCCACGGCCTGCCAATAGGCCCGTTCCTTCGCCATCTCCGGGCTTTGCACGTAAGCGGCCAACTGCTCGGACCAAGTGCGGTACGCATCCGTTTTCGCCGGGAAACGAATTTCCTCGCTTTTGCCGGCCTGCTCGTAACCCAGGGCGAAATCCTCCATCAAAATACGCCAAGACACGCCGTCCACCACGGCATGATGAACCGCGAGCAGCAAATGATCGCCGTCCGCGCATCGGAACAGTCCTGCCTTCACGAGGGGCCCGTTCTCCAGATCGATGCCCGCTTGAATGTCCGTTGCCTTCGCTTCCACAGCCTGCGCGGTATTCTCTGCATCCTTGAAGTCGAACACGTCCAGCGTGAACAGCCCGCCTTCTTGAATCGCGCGGTTCCGCGCGCTAAACCCTTGTTCCGTTTTGCGGAACACCATCCGCAAGGCATCATGATGCTCAGCCAACTTTTGCAGCACCTGACGCACCGTCTCTTCATCGAAGCGTTCCTTCCGGTACAGTATCACCGACTGGTTGAAATGATGCGGGTCCGCAAAGGAGCTCTCGAAAAACCAATGTTGAATCGGCGTCAGCGCCGTTTCACCCGTTATTTCGCCTTGATCGATGGTACGTCCGATCGGTTTCACATGCAGGCTGAGCTGTGAAATAGTCGGATATTTGAACAAATCCCGGATTTCCAGCTTGTACCCGGCTTGATGAAGCCGCGAAGATACTTGAATGGACTTGATCGAGTCTCCGCCCAGCTCGAAGAAATGATCCGTTACCCCAACGCGATCGGCGTTCAATACCGCCTGCCACACATCGGCAAGCGTCCGCTCGGCTTCATTGCGGGGAGCTACGTACGCGCCGCCGGTCAGTGCGTTTCCTTCCGGGACGGGCAAAGCCTTGCGGTCGATTTTGTCGTTCGGCGTGAGCGGCATCCGCGGAAGCTGAACAAAATGCGCCGGAATCATGTAATTCGGCAATTTTTGCGCCAGCGCGCTTCTCAACTCGCCGAGCGTAAGCGGGTGGCCCGCGACCAGGTAAGCGCACAGTTCTTGTCCACTTTTGCCTTCCCGCGCGATTACGATCGTCTCCTGCACGGAGTCGATCTTCAGAAGTTGCTCTTCAATCTCGCCGATCTCGATCCGGAATCCACGGATTTTCACCTGATGATCGATCCGGCCCAAGTACTCAATATTTCCGTCCGGCAGCCAGCGGGCGAGATCTCCCGTCCGGTAAAGGCGTTCTCCAGGCGCAAACGGATGTTCCACGAACTTCTCTGCCGTCAGCTCCGGATGGTTCAGGTAACCTCTCGCAAGCCCCACGCCTGCCACACACAGCTCGCCGTCCACTCCCGGTGGCACAAGCTGCAGGTGGGTATCCAAAATAAAAATCCGGTGATTGGCCAGCGGGCGCCCGATCGGAATGACTCTGCGCTCCGACTGCTCCTCATCTGCATCCCAAAGCGTCGTAACAATCGAAGCTTCGGTAGGGCCGTAAGCATTGAAATAGTGGACCTTCGGTTTCCACTGCTGCACGAATTCAGCCGATACCGCAGAGCCTCCCGTTACGAGCTTCGTTAAGCTGGGAAGGCGGTCCGGGTTCAAATAAGCGCTGTACGTTGGAGGCAAAATCGCCGCCGTAATCGCATGCTCGTTCATATAACTCTCGAACAAGCGGGTGTCGAGAATCGTCTCGGCCGTCGGGATGTACAAAGCCGCGCCAAAATAGAGCGCTTTGAACATTTCCCAGCAGGACGCGTCGAACGACAGGCTGGCGAATTGAACGATCCGGTCATGCTCCGTGATGCCTAGCCTATCCGCGAACATCAGCTTCAAGCTGACCAAACCGCGATGCTCCAGCATGACCCCTTTGGGTTTGCCTGTCGTACCTGACGTATAGATGACATAAGCAAGATCATTCGGACCGCTGGCCGGCTCCAAGTTCGAGCCATCGTCGCTGTAGGCCTGCTCGTCATCCAGCGCCAACACGGTTCCTTCGAACGGCACCTGCTGCAGCAGCTCCCTTTGAGTCAGCAGCAGCTGCGCGTTCGAGTTCTCCAGAATGTAGCGGATGCGTTCTTCCGGGTATTCCGGGTCGATCGGCACGTAGGCACCGCCAGCTTTCAGAACCGCCAGAATGCCAACGACCGTCTCCAGTGATCTCCTGGCCATCAAGCCTACCAGCTGATTGGGCAGCACGCCGACCGATCGCAGCGTCCGTGCCAGCCGGTTCGCCCGTTCGTTCAGCTCCGCGTACGAAAGCCGCCGACCCTCAAAGACAACCGCCGTCGCTTCGGGCACCCGCTTCGCCTGCTCCTCCACGAGTTGATGAATCGTCCGATCACGGGGATAGTCCTTCTCGGTTTCGTTAAAGCTTTGCAACAATTGAAATTTCTCGTCCTCCGATAGCATGTCCGCCCGCACGATCTCCAGTTCCAACTCGTGAAGCCCCACGGCCAACAGGCGATTCAGATGGCCAACGACCCGAGTCATGAACTCGGAGTCATATAAGTGCTCGTTATATGACAACGCTAGCTGTATCGTCCCGCCCGTTAAGCTGAATTCAAAGGAACAATCCGTGACCACGTTTTGCCCGATTTCGTCCAGGTGCAGCTCCTTAAGGGATACTAGCGTATGGACGACGGTTATCCCGTCTGCATATTGCAGATCCAGCTTCTCCGTCATTTTCAAGAACGGAATATGTTGATGCTGAATCGCTTCCGGCAAGGAAGTCCTCAACTCGCTCAGAAGCGTTTTAAAAGTCGCACCCGCCGAAAGCGAGTTTTTCAAAATGATCGTATGATTAACGGATCGGCGCGTCTCCGTCGGTTTCCGTACAACCGGCATGCCGACCAGAATGTCAGAAGCGCCTGTATATTTATACAAGAGGGACTGAACACCTGCGAGCAAAATCATAAAAGTGGCCAGCGGAGCGCCCTTGCTCATTTGAAGGACGCGCTGCGCCACTTCCTCCGAAAGCGTCCCGCCGACGGTTGTCATAATGGGCGTCAGGGAGCTTGGAGCTTTGCTGTAAGGCAGCCGCGTCAAGGTATAATCGTCGCTACCGAATTTTTCGTTCCAAAACAACGTTTCTTTTTCAAAAGCCATCTGGATCGTTCCCCTCTCTTCATCGGTAAAAGCAATCCGGCGGAGCATATGCAGCAGCAACGCTCCAGCCTCGCTCTCCGCCTTTTCAAACATGTGCCAACAATGTCAATGGCTTTCGCCAGGTCACCGCTTCGCTTGCTCGGTTGATCGCATGCGGCAATCCTCTGTCTAGCAGCTGCTCGGCTCCCATGCGTGAAAGACAACAAAGAGCATCGTTCTACGCAAGAGAAGCGCTGCTTCCGGCTCCTCTGCTTCATTATGCTTGCTGCGGACGAGCCGCCCGAAGACGGACTTTGGTTTAACAATGGGGTTCGGAATTGGATTTGGGGGTTGGACAATGGATGTTCCTCCCATCGATGTAAGGCTTGCTGTAGGGTTCCGGCTGGCCAGCAGGAAGTCGGCCGTACCTCCGGATTCGGCACCGGAGCTGGCTTTATCGAAGCCAATGTTTAAGGGATATTGATACACTCTATGTACGATTTGTATATTCCCCCGCCTGGTGTGGATAAGTAAAGATCGGCTGCAGGGTAGTGAGCTTTTCCTGACGATTAGATGTGACGATGGTGCTGCATGAGGCTCAAAGAATGCTCCGTATGGCATGAACGGGACAGCCCTTGGATTGGCGGAGAATTCCAGCTTTTCAAAAATGCTCACGCGCTTCATCCTCCATCGGAATTGGGATAAGGTTGGATTTGTCCTTTCTGAACCTTCCGACGTCATGGAGCAACATATTCTCGGCTGTCATTTTCCACAATTGTCGGTCCCCGCATGCCGACTTGCTGGGTAGCCAGTGGACTGGTCTCTCGCGCACAGCTTGGATAGGTATAAAAACCATCAAATTCTATTTTCTATCATAATTGGAAGGTTGACCTATGTAGAATTATATCAAAATTTCCAAGAATGTATAGTAAAACTTCAGTTAAATTTGGTCTGTCCAACATAAGATGTTAATATTTTGCCTAAAAAGAGCAATGGAGAAGAAACGCTGGGAATGGTTTGCCATCAATCGAGGAATGCGACACGTGTCGACATTCAGACGGGGTGCCGGCCGATTTGGGAGATCCTCCCTGTAGATATTCTCTGTCGGTGCTCCGAATCCTTGCACTTTGCGATAACTTAACATGATTACCTGACAAATTTCTGGAAGCCTAGCTGAAAACGTGACTGGATGTCAGCTAGATATTCTGCTGGAAAATCCGCGAAAAATCCCGCAAGGTATCTTCCGTCAGATAAAAGAGATACCTCCCGATGGGAAAGCCATTTTCTAAAATAATCATGGATTGTAGAGTAGGCTGTATTAGATGAGTCATATCCACTCCCAATAGCGCTTCGCTATTAAATATTTCACGATTTGCATGCAGTACCCACTTGGTAAACCAAATAATTCATCTTGTTCTCTTGTAACTTTCGCAAAAAATATGCAATAAATTTTATACTTTCTTCTTGTTTTATTGTAAGTAACATATCTGTAGTCATAATGATGGGAAGCTTATTCTTGGGGTCAGTTGGATGTTTAATGCCTAACTTTTGTGCAATATAGAGGGTTTTATCTAGGGGTAATAAAGGAAATTGTTCGCGAATATCAATCACTTGCTCTGACCACTCCATTTGGTAATGATGTGTCAATTCAAAGTGTTTAGACAGATAATGGTGAAGTCGACCACTTTTCCAACCAAGAATTCGAGTAACTATCCCTATTGAAGGTACATCATGTACAGTCAACCAAGGTTTATATTCCGAAAAGCGGCCTTGACCTCTTCCTTCTTTGATTTTCCGTTGAATAGATGCTATAGATCTACTCCTAAGATATATTTTAGTTTTACATCAAAATACAAATGTAGAATATAACAACTCACAGCTTTATACAATAGCATAGTAAATTTTTTAGCTATATTTTACTTCGTAGCCTATTCATAGGCTACTCGTAGGGTATGAATAAGCTATAATATGGGCTATTAAGTAGGCATAATTAGTAAGCATATGGGTCGGGTTAAAACCTATTTGATATTCTCAATAGAGGTGAACTCATGAATACTTTGGGACACCAATGTAGAAATTTAAGACTACTCCATAAATGGACACAAGAGGAACTTGCTAATAAAATCGGGGTAAACAGGTTGTTTCTAATTGGGAGCGAAATGTAGCACGGCCTGAAATTAATCATTTAATAATCTTTAGCAAAGGTTTTTGATGTTACAACCGATTATTTACCCTGTATTGCTAATCAAATGCCGTTCCCCTACTGTGTGGACTCAATTGATACAATTCATTCGGACCTTAATAACGAGAAAATCATAAAATCCTTTGATCTTTTAGCATTTCTCTTCGGACAATAAAGTTGTGTACAAAAATCCAATATATGTGATTTATATTTTTTATTAAAATTCTAAAAATATGAACGTTAATTCCTTATAAATATGTTGTCCTGTTGTCCGAAGAAAATAAAGTATTAGACTGGTGAGCACTTCATTAAGCCAACTGGCAGAATAGTGAGAGAAAATGAACATTCTTAAAGCGGTGCCACTGAGGGTAGAGGAATAACTGTGTTGCTATTAAAGCTGGATGGATTACTATACGAAATATAAAGGTCAAATAGCCGGGTTCATTGAAAGGCAGCGGTACTCCCACTCAAACGAGTAAGGGTGTACTACTGCCGTTTCTTTTTCAGATTCGTTTTTAGATTCCTGGGATTATAGTTGCAAACTTATATAATCAATCTAAGCGAAGCACGGCTTTGCCCGAGAATTTCCGTTCCATAAGATTACGGGCAACGGTGTCAATTTCGGTCCAAGGCGCCTCCACTTGGATACGTGGGATTAACCGCTCATCTGTGACCAGCCGGGCCAGCAAACTCAGATCGTCCGCGGCTGATTGACGAGTGAGTTCCTCACCTAAAAAGAAGCTGTACAAGGTTCTTCCTCCGCTAGTCACCATATTCTTCATATCGATCATTGCGGTATTTGAAGAGGAAAATCCTACCGCAACACAAATCCCTTGGGGCGCTAGCTGCGGCAGCAACGCCGCCAGTGCATTGCCGCCTACTGAATCGATGATCAGATCGTACGGCCCAAATTTGCTGGCTGATGAAATTGCGGAATATCCAATGATCACTTCGTCGGATCCGACCTCCCGAACAAGCTCAGCCTTCTCTTCCGTGCTTGCCGTACCTACAACGTATGCGCCGGATTGGACTGCAAGCTGATGGGCGAATAGCCCAACTCCGCCGCTAGAGCCTGTAATGAAAATCCGTTTGCCAAGCAGCATGCCGCCTTTTCGAAGTGCATAAAGAGCCGTGAGCCCTGCTACGGGGAGGGTAGCCGCCTCCGTAAAAGTGAGTTTGTCTGGGATTTCGGCCAACAACGATACGGGAGCAGCCACCTGCTCGCTCCAGGCTCCCATCGGGAGCAAACCAACAACCCTAGCCCCTTTTTGCGGTCCTGCGCCGTTCTCTGTCGGCTCGATGACAATCCCGGCGAAATCCCAGCCAGGACGGCTAGATATTTCCTGATTTTTAGCGTCACTCACTTCACCGCGGTTGAGTGAGACGGCCTTCACTTGCACAAGCGCTTCCCATGGCTTAGGCTGCGGGGCGTCAACTTCCTTGAAGGCCAAATGCGACGGGGCATGCGGATCAACAACAATAGTACGAATCATATCGGTTTTCCTCCATGTTGGTTATGGTCATTAGATGACCTTCATTTCAATGAGGAGTATACTTTAAATAAAGGTTCGGCCCAAGTGCAGAACTACACTTCATAAGAGAAGGGAAGAGAAGATGGATATAGATACGGAGAATTCCAGACATAGAATCGTAATGGGAGAAATTGAAGCCCTGCGGATAAAACGCCAGCAAAAGCTTGTCGATCGACCTCAACCCTCCTTGAAACGATTTACTCAACAAGAGCTGAACGACGAGGCTTTTCCTTCGTATAAAAATCTGCTGGTTGGACGTACCCGCCGCATACCGACCCGCCAGACGATAATAAATATTGCAGAATATCTTGAGTGTACATCCGACGAGCGTAACGATTTGCTTTTGGCAGCCGGCTTTCTTCCAATTCAGACCGAATTGTATGGACGGTCGTTGGAGCGTGCATTAGAGTGGGCTCAGCAAACGATGAGGAGTATCCCTTTTCCCGCCATGGTCGTAACACATACTCAGGACATCAAGGGATTAAATGAGCCGTTTCATCAATTGTTCGAAATCCCTCTCGACCGTTCATATGACGGTTTAATGAATAGGGTCGATTTACATTTTAATTCTGGTTTTCCTATCCGGTCCCGCTCCACGTTTGACAAGGCGTCGTTTAAGCAGTGGGAGGAGCACATCATAAACGGAATACAAGCCTTTAAGAGTGAGCACATGCTCTCGCGTTATGATGCGTGGTATCAAAAATTGCTGGATAGAGTTCAGAAATATAACGCGTGCGAATATCTGAGTGTGCCGGATGTAGGGGGAAATGTTGATCAAATACAAACAATTCTAGCCAGAATAGAAAGCTCCGGAGACCTTATTCCCGTACGCTACAGACAGGTTTCGATTTCCGCAGGCGGCCGCTTATATCCGCAAATTGAGGTTTTCCTACCGGTAGATTCTGCCGCGCGCACAGTTTTCGAGAACCTGGGATGTCCAGCTGATTGTACATTTGTCTAATCCGATACTTACAAGAAGATGGAATCAAAAAGTTATTGGTAGCTGATAATTCAGAATAGGTGGTTTATTAAACTATTGGGGAACGTTAGTTGAATGACAACAGCGGCAGTCTAAGGCTTTATTTTCACCGAACACCTGTCATTAACTTTTCTAATATTTCTTTACCATAATATCGATTTCTATTTAAACCAAAGCTGCCGACTTGATTTTAACAAATCCTGATGACACTTGTTCATCAGGATTTTGATTTTACTAAAAGTGATTCTTTTATTATGTTTCCTTAATATTTAGCACACAACTTTATTGTTTAGTACATAACTTTATTGTCTGTAGACAGCATTTCTAAATTCTGGTTTTCGAATTGAATTAAATGAGCAGTATTAGAACAACAAGATTTGAATCTAATCGGTAAAAATATTACCCTTTTTAATAGAGCATTTTCTGTCTCTCCTTTAAAGAAAAGATATAGTAAATGGAAAATTTTAGTACCCATTAGTTCACTTAAAGAAGTAGCGCCTCACACCTTCTTTTACAATTTAATTAACTATGTGATAGCTGATGATTCTTTTACCACCAATCTACATTCTTCATAATCTTCAAATTCATTTCTTATGTAAATTGATTTTAGATCAGTTGGGATATATCTAATGCTGAGATTCGAACCGCCTTCTTTCAAAGCTCTTTCTAACCATTTCTCACGTACGGCTCTTGAGCAAGTATAAAAAAACTGCTGAAACAGAAACCGTGGGGTGTTACAAAAGCAATATGCTAAGTGAATTTAGGGATATGAATTATTACACTCCTTTCTCTATTCATATTATAGTCATTGTTAATTTTTTTATATATAAATGCCAGGAATAATTGGTATACGGATAATTCGTGACTTTTATGTACCAAGATTAAAATGAGTATTTCTAAGACATATTATTAAGGAACTCCCGTAAAAGATTAGTACCGAACAATCTTCAGTTTTATAAAATCAATAATTTCATCTCTATCTTCTTTAGTAAGTTTTCGAAACAAAGAATAAGTTCTAATTCCTGAGCTTCAATGGCTAAATTAAAAATAGTGTTCTTTGATACAGGCGTATCTCCAACGATTAACCACTCTATATGGGAATTGAAGTTTTCTTTAATTGCTATAATTATATCAAGAGAGGGTCTGTATTTATCTTGCTCCAGCTCACTCAACGTTCCTTGAAAAATTCAAAATCATATTTGCAAACTTTATTTGATTTAAGTTGTTTGTTTTTCTAATCGTTCGAATTCGTTGGCCTATTGTAGACATAATTGCCCTCCTAAACTAAAAAGATCCCGATATATCATCGGGATCTTTCTTGATGTTTGTAAAATGACTAGTTCCAGACTTTTTTTACTGGTTCCACACTTTTTTTATCACCAGACAATGAATTTAGAATTTTACTAAAGCTTATTCTACAGTAACACTTTTCGCCAGGTTACGTGGTTTATCAACATCATGACCTAGTGCAAGCGATGCGTAGTAAGCCAACAGTTGGAGAGCTATAACTGAAATGGCAGCCGACAGAATCGGAAGTGTTTTTGGAATTGCAAATACTTGATCTACGGATTTCAACAGCTCGACAGCATGCTCTTCATATGTGATTGCAAGCACGTCACCGCCACGAGCTTTGACTTCCTTAATGTTGCTCACGGTTTTTTCCAACACGGATTCCTGTGTTACCAAAGCGATAACTGGAATTCCCTCTTCGATCAATGCCAGTGTACCATGCTTCAGTTCACCCGCAGCATATGCCTCGGAATGAATGTAGGAGATTTCCTTGAGCTTCAGGGAACCTTCCTGTACTACAGCATAGTCTTGACCACGACCAATAAAGAATAAGTGCTTGTTGCTAGCAATTTGCTCAGCATAGGCTTTGATCGCATCTGCTTTACCCAACATCTCTTCTACTTGCTCTGGCAGTGATTCCATAGCAGCCAGCACATGAGCTACTTGCTCATCCGTTTGTATGCCACGTACTTGAGCCAGATACAGACCCAACAGATAAAACGCAATCAACTGGGATGAATACGCTTTGGTGGAGGCTACGGCAATTTCCGGTCCTGCCAGTGTAACCAACACATCATCTGCATCACGGGCGATGGAGCTGCCGACTACATTTGTAATCGCCAGTACATGAGCCCCGTTTGCTTGTGCTTCACGCAGTGCTGCCAATGTATCAGCAGTTTCACCGGATTGACTCACCACGATCACTAATGTCTCTGGTGTTACGATAGGAGAACGGTAGCGGTACTCGGAAGCTACATCGTTTTCTACCGGAATACGAGCCATACTTTCAATAACCGTACGGCCAATCAAACCAGCATTGTAAGCTGTACCACACGCTACAATTTGAATGTTGCGGATATTTTTAATTTGTTCTTCTGTCAGCTTCAGCTCTGGAAGAACAACTTTTTTAGTATCTTTATCGATACGACCCAACATCGTGTCACGGTAAGCCTTAGGCTGTTCGTGAATTTCTTTCAACATGAAATGCTCATAGCCGCCTTTTTCCGCTGTAACAGCATCCCATTCGACATGAATCATTTCCCGAGAAATAAATTGGCCTTCGATTGTCATTAATTCGACAGCATCACTAGTCAGAACAGCCATTTCGCCATCGTTCAAAATAAATACATTGCGTGTATATTTCAGAATAGCCGGAATGTCGGAACCGATAAAGTTCTCGCCTTCTCCCACACCAATAACCAACGGACTGGCTTGACGAACAGCTACCAGCTTATTAGGCTCGTGCTCGGTCAGCACTCCCAGTGCAAAAGCACCGCGCATAAAGGTAATTGCTTTTTGTACTGCTTTAACAATATCTCCTTCATACTCACGCGCAACCAGATGGGAAATGATTTCTGTATCCGTTTCGGAAATAAAGGTATGACCTTCGCTGATCAGCTGTTCCTTCAGTTCCAGATAGTTCTCAATAATTCCGTTGTGAACTACAGAGAACTTTTGGCTCTCATCCAAATGCGGATGGGAGTTTTCATCAGAAGGCTTACCATGCGTTGCCCAACGTGTATGTCCGATGCCTGCATGACCTACCAACGGTGTACCATCCAGTTTAGCTTCTAGGTTCGCCAGACGACCTTTTGCCTTGGCTACTTGCAGTCCTGAATCTGTAAACACGGCAATACCCGCAGAGTCATACCCGCGGTACTCCAGCTTCTTCAGTCCGTCAATCAATACCTCTTGCGTATTCTGATTACCAATATATCCTACAATGCCACACATATTCGTTATCCTCCCGATCATCATTTCACAAGACGACTCATCACAGGACTAACGTGTGCGGTAGATTGTGGAATAAAGTTCATTCATCTATGAAGTTGTCAATGATAACTATAGAATTTACAGGCATCTCTTCACGAATGTAACGAAATTCCCAAACCGCGCACGCCAATGATGATGGCCGCACATTCATGAAATGAATCTTATAATTTAGGTTATAAAATAATTAGGGCATCTACCGGTGCGTTGTGTAAACAGTTGCCTGTTCATTTTCCGCTGCCGGTTTACGGGTTGATGCTTCACCGGAAGGTCCCCGCCGAATGTTTCGAACACCTTCACCTCGTCAGCTTGCTTTGTCGTGAACCGATTGCGAGCAACATCATCTCAACGGAATCTATTGCTTCTCCACCAAGTTCCCCCGCACAAAATCAAGCTCTGGCGCTTGTAATACGTCACCTCACAACCCTCGCTTTCTCTATCTGAGTCACAGCATCCCTATATTATATTCAGCAGAGCATCATTTGGCAATGACACTTTATTCATAATTACACCCTAAAGGCATTAAAGCATTAGTGAATAACCGCAAACGCGGTTGCCTGCTTGTGTTTAACAGGCAACCCACGTTTACAAAATTTTAAACTAATTCTTTTTTCACGACATCTACGATCTGTCCGACAAATTGCTCCAGCTCATCCTTATCCGGGCCTTCGGCCATCACACGAATAAGTGACTCTGTACCTGAAGCACGGACCAATACACGCCCATTATCGCCCAATTGTTGTTCCACCTGTTCAATCGCTTCTGCAATCGCAGGGTTCCCCTCGTAATTACGTTTGTCCTGCACACGTACATTTACAAGAACTTGTGGATATTGTTTCATAAGCGATTTTAGTTCGCTCATCTTCTTGCCAGAAGCTTTCAGGGTATCTACCAATTGAATCCCCGTCAGCATGCCATCGCCTGTCGTATTGTGGTCCAGGAAAATAACATGACCAGACTGCTCACCGCCCAGATTAAATCCACCCCGACGCATTTCTTCCATCACATAACGGTCTCCGACCGCAGTTTTTGCAGTCTTGAGAGCTAGCTTTTCAGTAGCTTTATAAAAACCGATATTACTCATTACTGTCGATACAATAGTGCTGTCCTTGAGTTTTCCAGCCCGGTTCATTGCATCTCCGCAAATACAGAGAATATAGTCTCCATCAACCTCTTCCCCGTTCTCATCAATTGCGATTAGGCGATCGGCATCGCCGTCAAAGGCAAGACCAATGTCCGCTTTCAAGCGGCGCACTTCCTCTTTTAGCTTTTCAGGATGAGTCGAGCCGCAATGATCATTGATATTCAATCCGTTTGGCTCCGCGCCGATCGTATGCACTTCAGCTCCCAAATCCGCAAAAAGCTTCGGCGCCAGCTCATAAGCTGCTCCGTTTGCACAGTCCAATACTATTTTTAGGCCTTCAAAAGAATGACTGATTGTTGTTTTCAAAAACTCCAGATAATCGTAGCGGGAATGCTCGTCTACAACAACCGTGCCCAATCCGCTGCCAATCGGACGAGGCAATTGGTCTTCTTTCGCATCCATGAGCTCTTCAATTTTCAATTCCGTTTCATCGGTTAATTTAAACCCATCGCCGCCAAAAAACTTAATCCCGTTGTCCTCAACAGGATTGTGAGATGCTGAGATCATGACACCAGCGTCCGCTTTCAATTGCCGTGTGAGATATGCCACCCCAGGCGTCGAAACAATACCTAGGCGAACCACATTAGCCCCAATAGACAACAAGCCGGCTACCAGTGCCGATTCCAACATCAGTCCAGATATCCGTGTATCCATACCAATAACAACTGTCGGTTTCTCTACATTACCTGCTAAAACATATCCGCCGCAGCGGCCAATGCTATATGCCAGTTCGGCTGTTAGTTCCTGATTAGCAACGCCTCGTACACCATCTGTACCAAAATATTTCCCCATGTAAAATGACTCCCTTTTTTTGTCTAATAATCTTGATCATTTACTACAGATAAAACATGTTATGGCTGACCGTTCTCCGAGGTTCCATTCGCAGAAGATTCTGCGCCGTTATGAGGACTTGTTTTATCCTCCGCAGCTGCGTTGTCCCCGGTATTTGCGTCAGAGTTGCCACCTTGATTGCCTTGCCCCTCCTGTGGCCTCTCCTGCCCCTTATCACCACTACCAGAGGGGTTTGATTCATTCTCACTATTCGGATTCGTTACAGCAGGCGTAGAAGGGCTCTCAATGTTTACCGTTGCCTTTAGTTGGCCGGCATTCCCGGCTTGCGTAATGTATTTAGGCAAGCCTACTTTTAGGGTAACCTCGTGTTGACCAGCCGCGAGGCCACTTACATTTGCCACCAAACTAACGTCATCATTGGTTAAATTGTTTACCAAATCCTGCGGGCCCTTCACAGTAACATCCATCGTCTTGCCTGCCGGTGCTATAATAGTTGCGTTAGCTCCATCTCCTGCACCTTGTAAAACGATTGGGATGCCTGACAGCGTCCGTTCCGTATCTGTTACTTCATTGGAAGGAACGACGGTCACCTGAATTTGTATTAACCCTGGCTCGATTTTATCAGAACCTGAGGGAGCTGCCAAATTAGCTTGAACTGTACGGGTCCCCGCTTCTGTAAACTGACTCAGATCGAGTGTAGCCGTGACATAAGAGCTCAGGCTGCTTAATACATCCTGTGATGCATATACCGCTGCTTCCTTCACATTTGCGTTTACTTTAGAAAGCGCCAATCCGTCTGGCAGCTCTCCGGAATAGACTATCTTGACAGGCACAGACTTCGCCTGCTGAGTGACCGGGATTTCAACTGACACAGTGGATGGCTCAATGACCGCACCTGTGAGTTCCTGCCCCTTTTTGTTATAGGCCTTCAGCTTTACCCGTTTCTGTTCAAACTTTTCTGAGATGCCATCCGTGTTAACAGCCCCTTGCACCGCAGTAACGGTATTCAGCTGGCTTTTGGGTAAGGTAACCTTTACCGTTTGAGGAGCAATCACAGGCTTACCGAGCTGTAGCCCCGCATCTGGACTACCCTTAGGTACTATAGATACATTAAATGATTTCGTTTGTTTTTCCTCAATTGTTACTGTAACACGGTTAGGAGTCATGGATACCAATTCCACCCCATCCGGCAAATCCGGTTCAAGTGACAATGTTTTAGTGCCTGCTCCTAAGCCGCTTAAGTTTAATTTTGCCTGATAATTATCCGCGAAAAAAGTAGTCAGGACAGAGCGCTGTCCTCTGACCTCCATCTTTACATGATCAGTGTCCATCGTAGACAGCACATATTTTGAATCATCCAGACCACTGGCCTGAATGGCCACATTATCAATTATTTTATTATTGTAGGAAACGGTCAATGTAGACGAAGGAGTACCTGTATCCAGATGAACCATTCCCCACAGCATTATAGCAACCGCAAGCGCCAATATCTTGGAAATCGTATTATTGTTAATCCATTTGTCCATCATGAATTTCCACGGCCTCCCCTCCGATTCCAGAATGAGCCGCGTTTTTCCTTCAAAGACGGTGTTGGCCGCAACTCCTCATACAGCTTGGAGATTAGGGATTCCTCCTTAATGTCACGCACGACCTGACCATTGATAGCCAACGAAATTTGCCCTGTTTCCTCCGATACCACGACAGTTACGGCATCCGTTACCTCACTCACCCCAATTGCAGCCCGATGACGGGTTCCCAACTCCTTGCTAATGAAGGGATTTTCCGATAATGGCAAATAGCAGGCCGCAGAGGCAATCTGTTTATTTTGTATAATCACCGCACCATCATGCAAAGGCGTATTGGGAATAAAGATGTTAATTAGCAGTTCAGAACTAACTACGGCCTGTGTCTTGATACCAGACTCCGTATATTCGTTCAGTCCTGTCTCGCGCTCGAATACGACCAATGCTCCTATTTTTCTACGTGATAAATAATTCAGCGCCTTAATCATTTCTCCAATTAACTTATTGATCTCTTCATCATCTACTGACGAACGCCCAAATAGTTTACCACGCCCCAACTGCTCTAGAGCACGACGTAACTCAGGCTGAAAAATAATAAAAATAGCCACTACACCAAAGGTGAACATCTGATTCATCAACCACTTGAGCGTGTACAAATCAAACCAGGTACTAACCGCCCAAATAACGACCAGGAACAGAATCCCTTTTAACAATTGAACTGCTCGCGTTCCGCGAACAAGTAAAATAAGCTGATACATAATATAGGTTACGATTAAAATGTCGATAATATCTTTAATGGACTCTTTCCAAGTCAGGTCCGCAAAATAATCCAACATGCGCATGCCCCCGCAATTTTCTGTAGTGAGTGGGTGTAATATGTACACAGTATGCTCTCTCTATCTAGGTTATAACGATCAGGCTCGCGTTGCAAGCTGTGCGACAAAAGAATCGCCAAAATCAGTAAAATACAGTACAATTCGCCAGACCTAGATACAAAAAAACGCCTTTTCCAGCGGAAAAAGGCGCTCGATATCGTTCTTGCCATTTCAAGCTTCTTTTATGGAGAAGACGGTCCCCCGAACAAATCGGTAACCTTGTACCAAATCCAGTCCAAGGTTTGATCGATACTTTTAACCTGTCCTGCAATATGGGCGGTTGAAGCTTGATAGTACGAGCCGTCAATCACAGTAAGATTTCCTTCTACATCACCGTATACACGTGCCTCACCATTCTGTACTGTTAAATCTCCGGCAATGGATTTCCCTTCAGGTACAATTACAGTATCGCCCTGAATAACAACTTGATCTAGATTGCTTCCTTTGACTACTAATTGATGGTCCGTGCTAGAAAAGCTGGCCATACTTGAGCATATCACAATAAGGAAGAAGGCGGCGGCTGTTACAGCGGGATGCCTCTTCACCCAAGCTAGCATAGGCACCGCAGGCTGTCGTTTATGCGGCGGCAAAGCATTCATAATGCGAAATGTCAGCTCATCCGATACACACGGCACTTGATGATAGCGTGTACCGTAAAGCATCGCATCCGTCCGCTCCAGCTCTTTAAAACGCATGCGGCATTCCGGGCAGACTAACAAGTGTTGTTCCAACTCATGTTTGTCCTGCTCAGACAGGTCGCCATCTAGATAGTCATGCATAAAAGAGACGGCTTGTTTGCAATCCATATGAGCCAATCCTTTCTAATATTCTTCCGTGTTTCTCAACATAACATGCTCCGGCTTAGAAACTTTGCTCATCTTACATACGTTACAACGAACATTATGTTTCATAAAAACATCTACGCAGGCTCTTTTCCTAGAATGTATGCACAGCATTTATAGCTTGTGCTCCAGTTTTTTGCGTAAAAAATCCCGTCCCCTGTGTACTCTTGTCTTAATTGTGGTAACTGGGAGATTGAGCACATCGCTAATTTCCTGTAAGGAAAGCTCCTGCAAATATCGTAGAACCATAATCGTCTTGTATTTATCCGGAAGGCTGTCAATGGCGTCATGAATTAAAGCTTGCGTTTCCGACAACAGCGTACTCCCTTCAGGGGTAAGCTCTTCACTAGCAAGCATGGCGTACCCATCAACACCTTCTTGATCATTCATTTCAGCATCAAGTGAGTATGTAGGTTTTCTCCTTCGCAGACGATCAATGCACAGATTTGTAGCAATCCGATAAATCCAGGTTGAGAACTTCTGTCCATGGTCATACTTTTCCAAGTTACGATACACACGCAAAAAAGTTTCCTGCACCAAATCCTCCGCCTCATGACGATTACCTAGCATCCGGTAGGAAAGATGAAAAATCCGATCTTTATATAACTCGACTAACTCCGCAAAAGCTCGCTGATCACCTTTCTGCACCAGCCTAACCAAGCGGCTTTCCATATTATCCACTCTATACTCCCCCAGACTTGCTGATGGGTTACTTATTACATGTTTATGATTATTCATCGTAGTTTAATTTTATCCAGAAATCAACTGTAGCCTTGTTACTAACTGCAAGCACGCCTACCATCAATATACAAACAGCACAATCGGGCACCCCATGAGTACCCGATTGCCTGTTTTCGTACAACCGTACTATATCAGCCCGTATTTCTTAAGCCTGCTGCAATTCCGTTAATTGTCAACAATACCTCACGCAGCATTTCAGTGTCATCACCGTTCTGATCCCTCAGCTCCCGTAGCTCACTTAGCAATTGAACCTGCAAGTAACTTAACGGATCGACATAAGGATTACGCAACCGGATAGATTCCTGAATAACCGGCACGTCGTCCAAAATCTCGGATTGTCCGGTTATTTTCAAAATCAACTCAGATGTCAGCTTGAACTCCGCTGAAATCTGCCCGAAAATACGTTGCCGGGCCTCTTCTTTATCCGACATCCCAGCGTACTCTTCTGCAATCAGTAAATCCGCTTTAGCGATTGCCATTTTCAGTGTATCAATAAGTGACCGGAAGAAAGCAGAGTCCCTAAACATCGTTTGCAACACTTTAAGATTATCCTCATTGTTTTGATAGAAGCTTTGCAAGCCTGTTCCAGCCGCATACCATGCAGGTAACAAGTAACGGCTTTGTGTCCATGCGAAAACCCACGGAATGGCGCGCAAGTCCTCAAAACGTTCACTGTTCTTACGCTTGGAGGGACGAGATCCGATATTCAGTTCCCCCACCTCGGGCAACGGTGTAGATTCTTTGAAGAAGTTGAAGAAATCCGGATCCCGGAAAATCAAATCCTGATACTTATCCAGTGATACTTGGGAAATGCGGGCGATAATCTCCTCCCAGCTATCCTCAAACACTTCCTTCTTCCCGGAACGATGATATGCCACAGCTGTAATCAGCGCCGATGTTGCCTGCTCCAAGCTCCGGTACGCAATGCCTCTAAGCGAGTATCGGGACGATAGTACTTCGCCTTGCTCCGTGATTTTTATTCCGCCTCCAATCGTATGAGGAGGTTGAGCCAAAATACTGCGATTAAGTGGCATTCCTCCACGTCCGAGCGCACCTCCACGTCCGTGGAAAAACTTCACTTTTACGCCAAACTCATTAACTACTTCGGTAATTCTATTCATAGCGACCCGAAGTTCCCAGTTCGCTGTAACTACACCGCCATCTTTATTACTGTCCGAGTATCCCAGCATAATCTCCTGAAGGTGGTCCATCGCAGCCACAGATTGTCGATATACAGGCAAGTTCATCAATCTTCTCATAATATCAGGTGCAGCGTGTAGATCATCTATTGTTTCGAACAAAGGAACGGATTGCAGCGTACAGATAACAGTGCCATCCTTCTCGATGCGGAACAGGCCCACCTCTTTGGATAAGACCATAACCTCCAGTACGTCACTCGCTCCCTCAGCCATACTGATCAAGTAGCTTGTAATGGACTGCTTGCCGAATTCCTCCTGAGCTAAATAAATCGTACGATATACGTCAAGACATTCCTGTGTGCTATCGCTATATCTTAAATATGGCGAAGTAATCGGACGAGGTTCATTCAGCAGCTTTTCCAGCAGATTTATTTTTTCTTCTTCTGACAGCTTACTGTAATCCGACACAATATTCATTTTAGAAAGAATTTCAGTCATCGCACTTTCATGTTCTTGACTATGCTGACGCACATCCAGTGTAGCTGTATGGAATCCAAACAACTCTACCTGGCGAATCATCTTTTGAATATATGTGTTTGCCACATAATCGGCAAAATGATGACGCAGGCTGTTGTCAATAACATTTAGGTCTGCAATGAGCTCTTCCGCAGAATTATAACGCTCATGGGTACCCTGTTTGCTTTCATCCAAAACGTTATTCACCTTAGCAATCATATATGCCAGTTTGATGCGATAAGGCTCTTTTTCGTTATGCCATACTTCCATTTTTTTAAGTGTGATGTGGGCGCGATCTTCTTCAATAGAAGCCAACAAATCATCAGAAACTCGCACAATGCTGGTACTGAAGCTCAAGTAACCCATGAGTTCTTTCAGCGTGTGCTGATATTCTCTCAAAGCCAACTTGCGCTGCATACGTAATGTTTCCCAAGTCACATGAGATGTAACAGATGGATTCCCGTCTCGGTCTCCACCGATCCAAGAACCAAATCTCAAATAAGTTGGAATGTGCCATTTTTGCTCAGGATAATATTTGACCAAACATCGTTCCAGTTCTTGGTATACATCCGGCAATACATGAAACAAGGTCTCATGAAAATAATACATTCCATTTCTTACTTCATCTAATACAGTTGGCTTTCGATCACGTAGCTCATCGGTCTGCCACAATGTAATTACTTCATTAAGCAGATTTTCCCGTACCTGTTCTCGCTCACGCAAGGTAAGCATCGGATTATCCAGCAGCATGACGTCTTCGGAAATACGTTTGTGGATATCCAGGATTACTCGTCGTGTTGCTTCTGTAGGATGTGCAGTCATGACCAGCTCCAAAGAGAGTTCATTCAGCATGTTGCTAACGTCCTCTGCGGAGAAGCCTCCTTGTTTAAGCTCCTGAACGGAACTTTCGATAGAACCGGGTTGAACCTCTTCACCAGCGGAATGCTCATAATCCCGCTTACGACGAATACGATGGTTCTGCTCAGCGATATTCACCAACTGAAAGTAAATCGCAAACGCGCGAATAACCTGGTGACGAATATCCGTATCCAGTCCACTGACCATTTGTTTGAAATTCTCGTATAACTCCGGCTGATACCCGGCACGTAACGATTTACTTGCCTCACGTATTTTCTCCACGATATCCAAAAGTTCGTTGCCACCCTGATGAACCAAAACCTCACCAAGAATATTTCCTAGAAAACGAACGTCCCGCCGTAGCAGATTGTTGGATTGGTTTTTGTTAGCGGTTAACGTAAGCTCAGTCATGCTTTTCCCCCCATCTGATCTGTTCCACACCTATTCAGTTGTAGCAAAGGTACGTATACACACGAAATTTGACACTTTCTTAACATCATACAATAAAAACGTATGAAAAGCTGCAAAATTTACAGGAAAAAATCATGCTTTTGAAATACTTTTTTGGAGAATATATTGGTTATATATACATAATAATGAAATTTAAAAATTAAATCTGATTTTATAGCTATTGATGTGCGAAACTTTATGCACAGTCTCTTTTAAAAGGTGCGTTTTCAAAGGTACAAATTCTTGTGTCATGATGTGTATATGTTTATTATTTGTTGACAAAGTGAAATTCATTGCGCTCTATCCACAAAGATATACACAAAAAAGCCATAATCTCAGTATTCTAAATCTGTTTACTCATTAATTTCTACGTGTTACCCACATAAATAAAGAAGAGTGTGCACAACAAAAGGAGCAAATGTAAAGTTATCACCATGAATTTCGCAACATAATAATTATAGGATTCCTATTTTCAATGGATTTGATCACGAATTTAGCCTTACTACAGGAAAAAGGGGGCCGTAAGAGGGGAAATCCGGGTCTAGGTGATAAAAGCCTATATAGGATATGCACAAGTCATCCCCAACCGTGCATGACAAGAGGCATCATTTAATGCTCTATATACATAGAAGTTAATGTATTGTGGACAAAATAAAAAGAAGCCTTTCGGCTTCTAGGTAATCGGTAAGCGGGTGATGGGAATCGAACCCACGCTATCAGCTTGGAAGGCTGAAGTTCTACCATTGAACTACACCCGCAAATCAGTATCGGGATGACACGATTTGAACATGCGACCCCCTGGTCCCAAAC
>NZ_JAAMNS010000026.1:0-60391 GCF_011066175.1 Paenibacillus sp. EKM211P | reverse complement strand
TTATAGAAAGAGCGATTAGCTCATTTTGAAACTGACGAGATAAAATATCTCATTGTTTGATTTTGCGAACAAAATCAGTTTACTCACTCGTTGTTCAGTTTTCAAAGATCAAACCTTCATTAATACTTCACTTTGTTTCACCACCGCATCTCAGCGGCGACTTAATTAATATAACATACGGTCGGGATTTAAGTCAACACTTTTTTTAAATTATTTTCAATTTTATTTAAGCACTGCTCACACAAAAAATTCCCGGGCTTTAAAGGCCGAGAATTAATGTATCACATTTCAGAATTCGTCGTCAACTATAATTTATAAAATAAAACAATACCGCATTAGACTAACCAAACCCCATCCTTTTTTTGCACACTCCCCTTCCCTAACAACTGCTACAATAATGTTTTTCAGACAGCCTGTCCGAACAATATTATTTTCAGTCCCAGTAAAAGCGCAATTCCTGGCAAGCCTAATATCGTTACTGCTCCCATCGTCACTGGGTTAATCGGAATGTACACCTGTGTAATCCACCCTGAATAATTGATAACATACAGTGCAATAGCTGCCAGAGCCATATGCGCTCCGAATACTACAAACCAACCGATCCCCAGACGTTTTTTGAGGATTAGGTACATCAGTAATCCGGCACAGGCAATCAAGACAAGCCAGACTACCCCTCTCATTCCGCTCTCCGTTTGTGAACCCGGTCAGCATCATTGGCATACCCCGGTTCATCTGCTGGCAGGTGAAAACGATGTAGCCCTTGCTGCTTTGCGCTTTTTAAATGTATTTGATATTTACGCTCCGCAGCTTCCAGAACAAAAATGGCGTAGTCGATTTCATCCTTACCCGTAGCTTCATGAAATAAACGATGTGCTCTTAACCATTCCGCATGCGAAGCTCGAATCTGAGCAAACAATTCCTGGCGATACTCCGCTTCTGTCTTCCCATTCTCCTGACGACGGAAATTTTGCTTCATCCGTTCCCACATTCATTCATCCTCCTCACAAGCTGAATTATGTGTACAGTCTGCAAGACCACCTTATTCATACTTATTGAACAAAGGACAAACTTAGAACCAGAAACGACTATAAAGCCATCTATTCATGCAAATAAAAAAGGAGCCGTAACGGCTCCCTAAGCAAATCAAGGATGTCCCAAGGACATTTCAGTCTCAGAACTTATAACGTATAACTACACCTACTAATTGAGCTCTCTGCGGCCTTCTAGTGCTTTGGACAGGGTGACCTCGTCAGCATACTCCAAATCCCCGCCCACAGGCAAACCGTGAGCAATACGAGTAACCTTGATTTCAAAAGGACGCACTAGCCGTGAAATGTACATAGCCGTGGCCTCTCCTTCAATGTTCGGATTCGTAGCCAGAATCAACTCCTTGACGCGTTCATCACTGAGCCTGGTCAGCAACTCCTTGAGTTTGATATCCTCAGGACCAATCCCCTCCATCGGAGAGATTGCCCCGTGAAGTACATGGTACAAACCATCAAACTCCTTGGTACGCTCCATAGCCACCAAATCCTTGGCATCCTGAACAACACATATGACGGAAGCATCCCTCGTCTTATCCTGACAGATCCGACAAGGGTCCGTGTCCGTAATATTGCCGCAGACTGAACAAAAGTGAAGATTTCGTTTTACATTGACCAGCGCTTTGGCGAAATCAATCACATCATCTTCCTTCATTTTCAGTACGTGAAAAGCCAACCGGGCAGCTGTTTTTGGGCCTACTCCCGGCAGGCGCGTAAAAGCATCAATCAGCTTTGCAATCGGCTCGGGATAATGCAATAGCGTGTTTCTCCTTTATGAGTAGACTAGAACAAGCCCGGAATTTTCATACCACCTGTAAATTTACCCATATCATCATTAGCCAGTTCATCCGCTTTGGACAAAGCATCATTGACTGCAGTGAGTACGAGGTCTTGCAGCATTTCTACATCATCAGGATCTACAGCTTCCGGTTTGATTGTGATGGACAACACTTTTTTATGTCCACTTACCTCTACAGTTACCACACCGCCACCAGAAGAACCTTCGATTACTTTCCCACCAAGCTCCTCTTGGGCTTTCAGCATTTGTTCCTGCATCTTTTTCACTTGCTTCATCATTTGGTTCATATTGTTCATTTCAATCATCTCCTTTAATGAAGTATACATCTACATTTCATTATTCTTTAATGACTACCAGGTCTTCCCCGAACAGCTGAATCGCTTCATCAATCCAGGGCTCCTTGGACTTTCCCGGCGCATCATGCTCCGGCTCCAGTTGCAATTCTTCGGCAGGCTGGTCAGAAACTCCTTCAATCGCAGCATTCCAATCCTTTTGCATCATCGTTACCAAACGATAAGGATGACCCAACTGCTCATGCAAAACCTTCTCGATGACCTGCTTATTGGTAGGCTTTTCGGTAGTTTCACGATGAATGTTGTTTTTAAACGCGACCAGCACACTGTCCTCTAACACAGAAACCGGCTCACCATCCATAAACCAAGCATGAACCGTAACTTTCGCCTCTTTTACCCCTTGCAAAATCTGGCTCCACTTGCGCCCCACCGCTGCGAATGCTTCGCTTGACTTCTCAGCGATATAGCGATCCAACTGAGAAGGAAGTTTAGCTGGCGCTGAAAGACGTGGAGCAGGGGCACGACCACCAGAAGCCTGACGACCGCCTGAAGATGCCTCCTGACCCGCTCCAGCGGCCAAGCCACCTTGCATTGCACGTTCCAGCTTCTTTTCCAGCTCAGCAAGCTGGCGCTTTAACATGGCCACTTCTTCCTGACCAGCAGCACCAGAGCGCTGTACAGTCGGCTGAGCAGCAGTTCCCGCTTCCCCCGGAATGCTGCATAACTTCAATAGAGCTACCTCAAATAAAGTTTGGGGCTGAACGGCATATTTCATCTCACCTTGATAACGATTAAGGGTGTCGATCATTGCAAAGAGCTGCTCCTTGGTAAAAGCATCTGCCACTTCCTTAAACTGCTCCGGATTCAGCACTCGCTCTGTCATTTTGGTCGCCTGCGGCACCATCTTGATCATTAGCAGATCTCGGAAATAGTACAGAAGATTCTCCATACACTTATCCGCACTTTTACCTTCCTGCATAAAGTTCTCGATCAATTGGAGCACTGTGCCCACATCTTCTTTCAGTAATGCCAAGGCCAATTTACCGAATTGCTCGGATGCGATCCCGCCCGTCATATCCAGCACCTGCTGATACGTAACCCGGCCATCAGTAAACGAGGATATCTGATCCAAAACGCTAACCGCATCTCGCATCCCACCATCTGAAAGACGTGCAATATATTGCAGTGCATCCAAATCAGCCTGGATGTTCTCCTGTTGACATATCAGGTCAAGCCGCTCCGTCTGCTCCTCCAGCGATACTCGCCGAAAGTCAAAACGCTGGCAACGTGAAATAATTGTCGCGGGAATCCGATGCGGCTCTGTCGTAGCCAATATAAACATTACGTGTGGCGGCGGCTCTTCCAGCGTCTTGAGCAGCGCATTGAACGCTTCCGTCGTCAGCATGTGCACTTCATCAATGATATAAACCTTGTGCCGCACTTCTGTGGGCGCATATTTGACTTTATCGCGCAAATCACGAATCTCTTCAACACCCCGGTTAGAGGCTGCGTCAATCTCCTGTACATCCATGACCGCTCCGGCCGTGATCCGTTTACAGGCTTCGCATTCGTTGCAAGGTTCCGGCGCAGGTCCATGCTCACAGTTGATTGCCTTGGCCAAAATTTTGGCCGCACTGGTCTTACCCGTTCCTCGCGGACCACTGAACAGGTAGGCATGGGACGTGCGATTTTCGCGGATGGCATTCTGCAATGTCTGGATAATATGCTGTTGTCCTACCATGTCCTTGAAAGCCTGCGGCCGCCAAGCACGGTACAACGCTATATGTTCCAATGCGCGTTCCCTCTTTCCCATTCACTTTCATGACCATTTATGGTCACTTCATTATACTATACTCCCGTCCGAATCTAAACCAGACACATTTCAAATTATAAGCACAAAAAAAACACCTTCGCATAATCGCCAAGATGTTCCAATTCCTAAGTATATACCGTGCACCTGTTATTGATCGTTGTGATCCGAGCGGCAACCCTGAGCAACAACTCGGGCTAGGCAACCCTCCGGCACAAGAGTGGGCTTGCTTATGGCTGCTTCCTTCCGGACCTGACCAGGTTCACAAGTACTCATTGCGGAGGACCCAACCGTCAACATTGTGCGCAGGGACCAGCCTCACATCAACAACACCTCTAACAGGAATTCAACCTCGCTATAGCGGATTGCGAGTTACAGGGCACCGCTACCTCCCCATCTAGCACGGTGAAAATAAGTATATCTCATGGTTGCACAAAATGCAAATAGCAAATAACGACAAAAAGAGCCTCCTGCAATTGCAGAAGGCTCTAATAACTTTATCTCTTGCGGCAACTTATTACATACCGTATTTCTTTTTGAAACGATCCACACGTCCACCAGCATCAATAAACTTCTGCTTACCTGTGAAGAACGGATGGCAAGCGGAGCAAATCTCCACACGCAGAGATTCTTTTACAGAACCAGTTTCAAACGTATTCCCGCAAGCGCAAGTAACATTAGTTACGTTATACTTCGGTTGAATAGCCTGTTGCATTAACTTTCACCTCTTTCCGCCCTGAACGTCCTATCAGCCCAGAGTTGTATGAACACATGTTCAAATTATAGCACTTGAATATAAGTGTTTCAACATCTTTTTAGCACACAAAACAGTGTAAGATCAGTGTGTTTCAAATAACTCCCGACCGTTTAGGTTCTGGCAAATTTGGGACGTGCTAGCCCTTGCGGCGGCACATGAGTGTAAGAACCGATAACCACATCCGGCAGTTCCTCACGATAAATCTCAAGCATTTGCTTCATACCAAGTATCTCCCCTTGAGCCGGTGGAATCAACTCCAGATAGCTTTCAGGATCAATATTCAGATTACGCATTTGAATCAGCTTGAGCTTAGTGCGTTTGGCAAATTCAATCATTGCCTCAATTTCTTCCTCCCGGTCTGTTACACCCGGGAAAATCAAATAGTTGATGGACGTATACACTCCCTGATCGGACGCATAACGGAGTGACTTTTCCACATTAGCCAGCGTGTATCCGCGCGGCTTGTAATACGCATTGTAATGGTCGTCCAATGCACTAATTGTGCTTACTCGCATGAGATCAAGACCCGCATCCACAATTCCCCGGATATGATCATTCAATCCCGCATTGGTGTTGATATTAATATATCCCATATCTGTAACGGAACGTACTTCTTTGATCGCATCAATAATCAGTTTGGCTTGAGTGGAGGGCTCACCTTCACAACCTTGCCCAAAACTGATGATAGACTCAGGTGTCTTCAAATGTTCCAACATAACTTCTACAATCTCTTCCACGCGGGGACGGAAGTTCATTCTTGTCTGAGGAGATACAAAACCACTGTCATCCGGCTGTTCAGATATACAACCAAAGCAGCCCGCATTACAAGAATAAGATACCGGAACTCCCCCCTCCCAGCGATTCAGGAACGTATTCGAGGAAGTAAGGCATTCATACCCCAGCGCACAGTTAGACAAATGCTGGTACAGCCTATTTTCGGGATACTGCTCTGTCATCCGCTGAACTCCCAATTTAACTTGATTGCGGTCACAGTTTTCGGGATTCCATTTGGAAGGACTGTCACTCTGCTCTGCTGTTACATAAAACGCCCCATCTTTCCAGACAACGGCTGAATAACCGAACAAGGGGAGTTTATACTCCTTATCCGTCTTCACATATCCCGGCAGACACAGGCGAGTAAAACCTTGGGGTAACAAAGCCCCTACTGCCTGCATATTTCCCGGAAGAGAGACCATTTCCCCTGTTTCAGGGTTCATACCGACCGGGCGGGTGCTGGGCAGGCTTACCAGTGTGGCTCCTTCCGGCAACGGAATAAGCTCATCCTCCATGATTTCAACAATCATGTCTGCACTACGGGCAAGCCCATACAAAGAAGCATGATCATATACATTGCCTTTTTCGTCGGCATACACCAAATACATTATGGAGCTCCTTTCGTTCCATTAAACGCGCCATTAACAAATGAATAGTAATGGCTGTCTACTTACGGAACAGATAAAATACATGGTTTGGGTTTAATTGGTTGTGGCGGGAACCGACGCTGTGGTAGAACGCGTAGTTCTTCGTTGTTGGCCACCAGAGCTACCTTGCGAGCCGCTGGAAGAAGGTGCTGTCAAATCAAACGAGGCTAAAAACTCAGCGTTAGTTTTGCTGTTACGCAGTTTTTTGAGGAAGCCTTCCACAAAGTCATGGCTTTCCGTCATATTTTTACGAATAGCCCAGATCGTATCTAATTCTTCCTTGTTCAACAGCACTTCCTCACGACGTGTACCGGAACGACGAATATCAATCGCAGGAAAGATACGACGTTCTGCCAGTTTGCGGTCCAAATGCAGCTCCATGTTGCCTGTGCCTTTGAACTCTTCGTAAATAATATCGTCCATACGAGATCCTGTATCAATCAGCGCTGTGGCAAGAATCGTCAAGCTACCGCCTTCCTCCACATTCCGAGCTGCGCCAAAAAAGCGTTTTGGACGGTGAAATGCTGCCGGATCAATACCCCCACTCAAAGTACGACCAGAAGGAGGGATGACGAGATTGTACGCACGAGCCAACCGTGTAATGCTATCCAACAGGATTACAACATCCTTTTTATGTTCTACGAGACGCAGTGCACGCTCCAACACCAGTTCTGCCACTTTGATGTGATTTTCAGGAAGTTCATCAAATGTAGAGGCCACAACTTCACCTTTGACAGAACGCTGCATGTCAGTCACTTCTTCAGGGCGTTCATCAATCAACAAGACAAATAGCTCAATCTCGGGATTGTTGGTAGAAATGCTATTGGCAATTTCTTTGAGGAGAAGCGTCTTCCCAGCTTTGGGAGGTGCCACAATAAGTCCGCGCTGTCCAAGTCCGACAGGGGCCAGTACATCCATAATTCTCGTAGACAAATGGTTGGGGGAAGTTTCAAGGACTAATTTGGTTTGCGGATACAGTGGAGTCAGTGCAGGAAAATGTAGCCGCTCAGCAGCTTGCTCAGGACTTCTTCCATTGACGGCGTTAACTTGAAGCAATCCAAAATACCGTTCATTTTCTTTCGGCGTTCGGCATTTACCGGAAACGAGATCGCCCGTTCTCAGGTCAAACTTGCGGATTTGTGAAGCAGAGATGTAAATATCTTCGGTACTCGGGAGATAGTTGATCGGCCTCAGAAAGCCGTAACCTTCAGGAAGTATTTCCAGAACACCCTGCATAAACATTAATCCACTCTTCTCAGCTTGTGCGCGCAGGATGGCGAAAATTAATTCTTTCTTCTTGAGCGTTCCGTAGTACGGGATCTGGTATTGCTTGGCCAGCTTGTACAGGTCGGTCAGCTTCATTTCTTCCAGATCGGAAATTTGCAGATCCATATAATAACCACCTATTCAATTATTAAGTCCATTCATACAATTAAATGATAGACAATGATATCATAAACACCATCAACATAATTTTAACCAAAACAAATAAAGTTATGCAGCCAGCTGCCTGAATTATACCGAATTATTCCGGTTTTTTGATAAAAGATTGTTAGGTATGACCAAATCTTATACCAAGCAGCGGCTGCATAGGTGTGTTACCCGTTATTCCGCTTTGGTTACAGTAAATTCAAACAAAGTACATGGTTTAATTACTCAGTCTGCCGCCACACATCTGCGCCTAAAAGACGCAGGTTCGAAACGAGATGATCATAACCACGGTCAATATACTCGACACCTGCTACCTCGGTTACCCCTTCGCTTACTGTAAGTCCAGCAATGACAAGGGCCGCTCCGGCGCGCAGATCTGCAGCCTTCACTTTAGCCGCATTCAGTTGACCACCTTCAATAATGGCAGACCGACCCTCTACGCGAATTTTAGCCCCCATTCGCACCAGTTCAGGGACGTGCTTAAAACGATTGCTGTACACAAAATCGCTCAACACACTGACACCCTGAGCTTGGGTTAGCAAGCTGGTCATGGGAGATTGTAAATCTGTGGGGAAGCCGGGGTATACCAAGGCTTTAACGTCGACATGCCCATAGGAAGGTGCACCCAGTACGCGAATACTTTCATCATATTCCTCGATGCCGATGCCCATTTCCTGCATTTTGGCAGTGAGAGCCTCCATATGTTTGGGGATTACATTGTCAATCAATACATTTCCACGGGTTGCCGCAGCAGCAATCATATAAGTGCCTGCTTGTATACGGTCAGGTATGATGGAATGACGGCAACCATGCAGCTCCGACACACCTTCAATACGAATTGTCTCCGTACCAGCGCCTTTAATAATCGCCCCCATGGAGTTTAACAGAGTTGCTACATCTATAATCTCAGGCTCTTTAGCCGCATTTTCGATAGTTGTGGCGCCTTTGGCACGTGCGGCCGCCAGCATAATATTAATGGTTGCTCCTACGCTGCTGACATCCAAATAAATCTTGGTGCCGCGCAGTTCTTTGGCGTGCAAATGAATAGCGCCGTGCTCGTTCGTAACCGTGGCACCCAGCGCTTCAAAACCTTTGATATGCTGATCAATGGGCCGGGGTTCAAAATTACATCCTCCTGGCAAACCGATGATCGCTTCCTTGAATCTGCCCAGCATGGCCCCCATCATATAATAAGAGGCTCGTAATTTCTTAACAGGTCCATTCGGCATGGGAATGGATTTAATGGAGGAAGGGTCTATCTTCATCTGGCTACCTTCCCAGGTAACCTTTGCGCCAAGCTCCTCCAATATTTCGGAATACACCGCCACATCACTGAGCAGCGGCAAATTATCCAAAATGACTTCCGACTCTGCCAGAATGGCTGCGGGAATCAAGGCGATGGCACTGTTTTTGGCACCGCTGATGGAAACTGTACCCTGAAGCGGCCGTCCACCGGTGATCATCAATTTTTCCATAAGCTTGAGGGTCCCCCTACGTGTTTTGCAGTCGGTCAAACAATGAACTGAAACCATAAACTTTCAACTTTTTAAGTGGTTAAAATGGAAAGACACCGGCTAAGCGGTGTGCTTTCCATACCACACTATTCAACTGTACAGATTTAAATATTTTGTGCAGCATAATTACAGCTACAACGAAGAAATGCATCCAGTCTATGCAGAGGCATGACTAGTTGGAACTTATTACGCTTTGTTGTTGGAACCGAACTCACGGATTTTACCGATAACTGTTTGTTTGATTGCTTCACGACCTGGTTGGATGAATGTACGTGGATCGTAAGCATCTGGTTTTGCAGCAAGCACTTCACGAACCACTTTCGCAAATGCGATTTGGTTTTCAGTGTTTACGTTGATTTTGGAAGTACCCAGGGAAATGGATTTTTGGATGTCATGTGTAGGGATACCTGTTCCGCCATGAAGAACGAGTGGCATTTTCACAGCATCGCGAATTTCTTCCATTTCTTTAAAGCCCAGGTTTGGTTCACCTTTGTATGGTCCATGAACAGAACCCAGTGCAGGAGCCAGTGTATCGATGCCTGTTTCTTTAACGATACGTACACAATCGTCCAGCTTAGCGTACATTACGTCACCTACAACATCATCTTCTTGACCGCCAACCATTCCAACTTCAGCTTCAACGGAAACACCTTTGGAATGTGCATATTCAACAACTTTCTTCGTTGTTTCGATATTTTTCTCGATTGGGCTGTGGGAATCGTCAATCATAACAGATGTGAAACCAGCGTCGATTGCTTCTTTACATTTGTCAAAGCTAGAACCGTGGTCCAAGTGAATTGCAACTGGAACCGTAATTTTCATGTCATGAATAAGACCTTCTACCATTTTAACAACAGTGTAGAATCCGCCCATGTGACGTGCTGCGCCTTCAGAAACACCCAAGATTACTGGGGATTTTTCTTCTTCAGCAGCGCCCAAGATAGCTTGAGTCCACTCCAGGTTATTAATATTGAATTGACCTACTGCATATTTTCCTTCGAGTGCTTTGTTCAACATGTCTTTCATAGATACCAATGGCATGGTTACAGTCCTCCTAAAGGTGTTTGGGTTTGTCTATATTTTTAGCCGACATCACATACGGGCTTATTATACCACAACCCATGTTAAATACTAAACAAGCTTTTGCATATCAACACATACAAAAATCACGCTCAGGACGCCGTTTTTCCATAGAATTGTATAAGGAGAGGATTTACTTTCAGTATTTCCCATAATCACAAACAAAAAACCCTGTTTTGTTAACAGAGTTCTCAACCAAAATGACTTCCCTAGTCACCTCTGAGTTGTTTGTTCACGGCGATCCGTATTTCATCAATATCAAAGGGCTTGGTAAAATGCATAAGTGCACCTAGCTCCGTCGCCTCTTTAATCATGTCCAGTTCTCCATACGCTGTCATCATAATAACCTTGATGTCGGGATTCATGCTTTTTAGGTGCTTCAGAATTTCAAGTCCGTCCATACCTGGAATTTTCATATCGAGCAGAACCAGATCAGGTGGTTCCTTCTCAACAATCTCAAGAGCAATTTTCCCGTTCGCTGCCTGAAAGGTCTCATAACCCTCACTTCCGAACACTTCCATCAGTAAAATCCGTATTCCATTCTGGTCATCGACGATTAATACTTTTTTCTTTTCCAATGTTTTAACCTCCTAAGATCTTAAAACGAGGATCATGCAGCTATTGCCATAACAGCGTCCGATGACGTACAATATCCGTCCCATACCTAAAACTATATTCGCTCCTGCAAAAAGAAAATCCTGCTCTTATACATAATTGTGGAATATTCTTTCATAATCAGGAAGCATGGGATAAAAAAAAGACCTCCCAAAGGAGGTCTTTCAAGCTGTAGCATTAACCTTGAAGCTGCAATGCCGCTTTTACAAATTCACGGAACAAAGGCTGTGGACGATTCGGACGGGAAGTAAATTCTGGATGGAATTGTACCGCCAGGAACCATGGATGCTCAGGAAGCTCGACAATTTCCACCAAACGTCCATCCGGTGAAGTACCAGAAATACGAAGACCTGCTTTTTCAATAACTTCACGATATTCGTTATTGAATTCGTACCGATGACGATGTCTCTCGTACACCAGCTCGTCGTTGTAGCAAGCCTCTGCCAGGGAACCTTCCACCAGTTTACATGGATACAGGCCAAGACGCATGGTACCGCCCAAATCTTCGATGTCTTTTTGGTCAGGAAGCAAGTCAATGACAGGATAATCGGTAGCCGGGTTAATTTCCGAGCTGTTGGCTCCTTCGAGACCAGCCAGGGAACGAGCAACCTCAATAACAGATACCTGCATACCCAGGCAAATACCGAAGAACGGAATTTTTTGCTCCCGTGCATAACGAATGGTGCTGATTTTGCCTTCAATTCCGCGATCGCCGAAGCCACCTGGTACGAGAATACCGCCAATGCCGCCCAGCATGTCAGCTACGTTCTCGTCCGTTACTTCTTCAGCGTTCACCCAGCGGATTTTCACGTCCGCATTTGCATCAAATCCAGCGTGAGAAAGTGACTCAACAACACTTAAGTATGCATCATGTAGCGCAACATATTTACCAACAATAGCAATTTCAACCGTTTTGTCCAACTTGCTGATTCGATCAACTAACCCTTCCCATTCGGTCATATCCGGTGCAGGTGTTGTCAGCTTCAGGTGGTTAACTACGATTTCGTCCAAACCTTCTTCACGTAGGTTCAACGGAACCTCGTAGAGAGTCGAAGCATCGCGGCATTCTACCACTGCATTCGCATCAATATCGCAGAACAATGCAATTTTAGCCTTCATATCGGAGGACAATTCATGCTCTGTACGGCAAACAATGACATTCGGTTGAATGCCGATGCTGCGCAGTTCTTTCACACTGTGCTGAGTTGGTTTGGTTTTAACCTCACCAGCAGCTTTAATATAAGGAATGAGCGTTACGTGAATGTACATCACATTTTCGCGCCCAACTTCACTTTTAAGCTGACGAATGGCTTCCAAAAATGGCAAGCTTTCAATATCGCCTACAGTACCGCCGATTTCCGTAATAATGACATCCGAACCCGCTTCACGGCCTGCACGGTACACGCGCTCCTTGATTTCGTTCGTAATATGAGGGATAACCTGTACGGTACCGCCCAAATATTCTCCGCGACGCTCTTTGCTGATCACGCTGGAATATACCTTGCCTGTTGTGACATTGCTGTTCTTGGACAGATTAATATCAATAAAGCGCTCATAGTGTCCCAAGTCGAGATCCGTTTCCGCACCATCATCCGTTACAAACACTTCACCGTGCTGGTAAGGGCTCATGGTACCTGGATCGACATTCAGGTACGGATCAAATTTTTGAATCGTTACCTTCAGTCCCCTGTTCTTCAAAAGCCTCCCCAGTGAAGCTGCCGTAATCCCTTTGCCCAAGGAAGACACAACCCCGCCTGTCACAAAAATATACTTCGTCACTGTTCAAAACCCTCCTAGATAAGATGCAAAAATTCAGGCGACATTATGATGTTATCGTAACCCGTTTGCACGGATTATCATCCATGAAGAAGGCAGCGGTTATATTTTCCAATCCGCCGCCCTTAGCCCTCTTTCATGAGTGAAAACACCCCTATAAAAAACAAAAAAGCACTCCCGTAGTACGGGGCACTTTTATACAAAAAGCAAACATATAAGTGAATCAATCATAAGCCCAAGCAATAGTTTACCCCGTGTCCAATCCGCTGTCAAGGAAGTTATCTGTGTTAATTTGTCCTTTGAACCTGATTGGAATAAATCTATCTGAAAGCTATAAATCAGCAGGGGTTTCAAGAAAACGGTCATGAAAAAGGGGAGAGCGTATCTCCCCTTGCAACCTGTTCCTAACGAAGTGAATCGTCGTCGTCTTCGATCGACTCATCGTCATTTTCATCATCTGTATCTTCCTCATCACTGAGGTCTTCATCGTCAATAACTACGTCATCGTCACTATCATCGTCATCTTCTCCGTCGAACAGCTCGTCTTCGCCATCCTCGTCTTCGCTATCTGCATCGAAGTCGTCATCGGAGTTGTATGTTTCTTCTTCCTCATGATAGTCATCTTCGTCGTCATCGTCTTCATCGTTAATGATACGAGGACGCTTGGCGCCTGTCAGGGCATCTTCGGATTTATCTACCGGATACCAACGTTTCAAGCCCCACAGATTCGTACCGACACAGGCAAAACGCCCGTCAATGTTGATTTCAGTATATAGCTGAGCAATAACGTCATTAATTTCTTCGTCGGACAAGCCGCGCAATTTGGCGACTTCATTCATCAGGTCACGGTAATAATATGGAGTATTGGCTGCTTTCAATACCATAAATGCCAAATCCACCATTGGAGTCTCGTGGACTTTCTCCGGGTCAATCTTCAAGTTGAGTGGTGTACTCACCTAGGGACACTTCCTCTCACACGTAATTCACAAGAACATGTTTCAAAGCATACACGATACATGCAATACTAACATATCCATTATCAAAACTAAGTAAAACCTATTTGGAAGCAAATTGCAAGTTAAACATGGGTATCGTCATAATTTCCAAGAATATCCCTCTGCACAAGACGGCACACGTAAAAAGACGGGGTTCCCCCCGCCTCCGACTGTACCCGCTCCGGGAGAGGCCTCCCAAAGTTGTTGCACAAGAGCTTATGCCCTCCATGTATCGTATGTGTCCATAGCTACTTTGACACGACAAGCAGGCCTATTTCCATAAAAAAGGGGCAAGTTTCCCATGCCGTAGCTGACGCTTGCTCATACAATACCTCAGCATGGCTCATCGGAGGGGGACCGTCTCAAATGGACTATCCGGATTTTTTGCAGCGTTTGCATGAGGGTATTTCGGAGCCGTCCGGCAGTGGACGGAACAAACAGATTATCACGTTCGATAAGCCTCACCAATACCGGGAATGCCTGTCCTATCTCAGGAAGCTGAAACCTGAGCTTACGGGATTACGGCAAGTACAACCGGCTAGGCTAATCCGTGCTCTCATCGCTCCGCTTTCAGGGGGAGACAGGCTGGGCAAATATCACCACGGTGTTACCGTTGAAGAAGATACCCGCATAAAGGTTCACGCAGAAACGGCTTATATACCGAAAGCAGAGAAAAGCATTTCTATGCCATGGGGAGTCAAACAGGTACGTGCATACAAGGCTTGGCCTTCCTCGACAGGGAATCGGGTCAGAATCGGTGTGATCGACACAGGAGCGGATTTTCATCATCCTGATCTTCGCCATTCCCTTGCCAGAGGTATCAATTTGTTGAACCGGACCATGCTACCCTATGACGACAACGGCCATGGCACTCATATTGCAGGAACCATCGCGGCATCCAACTATGACGAAGGTATGGTTGGCGTAGCACCACGGGCTTTAATTCATCCTGTAAAAGCATTTGATCATAATGGAGCCGCCTATGTCTCTGACATCATTCTTGGTATCGATTGGTGTGTATTAAATCGTGTCGATATTATTAATATGAGCTTTGGGATGAAGTCGCGTAGCAAGGCACTGCTTGATATGGTGAATAAAGCATATCATAACGGCATTGTAATCGTAGCTTCCTCGGGAAATGAGGGTAAGCGTCGAAGTATTGACTACCCAGCCCGCTATTCCCAGACGATTTCAGTCGGAGCTACCGACAAATACAGACGTATCGCTCCTTTTAGCAATCGGGGGCAATTCGTAGACGTGTACGCACCTGGTGAGAAGATCAGATCCTCCTGGATTCATGGAAAGCATCATGAAATGAGCGGCACCTCTATGGCTACTTCCCATGTGACCGGGAGCATCGCACTTCTCCTTTCACTGAGACCGGAACTGGAGCCTGGAGAAATTAAAGCGCTGCTTAAGCGCACTGCCACACCGCTACGCCTTCGTAAAAGTGCTGGACGCACTTCCATTTCCACCAAGCTTGGAGAAGTGGATGCCTTCCGATTGATGCAAGAGGGCACAAAGTGAACCACGATCTGATGAATACTAAACCTCTATCGTTGCACCTGGCTCCAAAGAGTGAACTTCTCTGGCAGGACCTCCATGTTCATTATTTCCTTCTCTTATTAACTCATCTCGTACAAGGTCGGTCTGCAATTTGGGTGCATGAACGAGTACAACCTGTTTGCTAGGCATCTCCTTCAGCATTTGCCGTACATCCGATAATCCTTGGTGCACCTTGTAAATCAAATGCCGAGCTATACAGATGTCATTGGCGTCTGCACGTTCCAACAGATGTTTACCAAAAGAACCATTGGAAGCATGCCCGGTCAATATCACACTGTTCCTAATATCCTCCCCGCTATCCACATCGATCAGCATATTGCGGTGATCCGACAGATATTGATAATACCAACGCGCCTGCGGGGAATCCATCATGCCGTCTCTTGTTACGATAATAGTGGCCGTGTTCCGTTCCAGCAGACTTATTCGTTCCGCAGTATCACGAGGCACAAACACCCTGTCACTGTTCAACACATGTTTTATTCGCGTGGAAGCTCCCGGACGTAGCCACTCTTTCCATCGATTTAACTGTTTCAATCCGTGCCACAGGTCAGGCTCTATAATTATTGCTTGTTCAGGAAATTGCTCGCTGGCCCATACGATCAATTCCTGTCCTCTGCCAAAGGCAGGCACTGGCAACAACACATGGCCGCCAGACAATAATACCTGCTCCATCTCGACCCTCAGCCGCTCCAGCTTAACAGGCTGCGGGTCTATATCCATACCATAAGCATTGTCCATGATAGATATGTCCACTAGATTGGACTTTGGCTTGCATCCAGGAAGGTCATCTCCCCCCTCTCCCATACACAAGTCCGGTGCATCGGCAGCAAGAAGCTCAGATTCACGGCTATAGTCTCCGGAAAAGAACAGCCGCTTCCCTTCCAATTCTACGATATACCACACTGCACCAGCCAAATGCCCACTGCGTCCCCACATCATTTTCACACCCGGACAAGCTTCACGCCATACTCCTGAAGGCCCCTCGTCTTCTAGATAGCGATAGGTAATAGATTGGATATCTTGTTCACTGTAGGGCAATTCGCCGCCTCTCGATTCAACATAAGTTTGCCAGGAGCGAAAATAGGATCCCAGCTGCTCAGCGGTAGCCTTGGTCGTCCAGACCTCTCCCCGATATCCATACTTGTACAGTAAGGGGAGCGCCATGGAATGATCCTCATGTGCATGAGACAGCAAAACAGTAGTTAGCTCCTTCACCTTCTGTGGCGGAAAAACCGGATATTGCCCGGTTCCTTCCTTTTTTACGCCACAATCCAGCATGATACGATGCTGCTTTCCTTCAAAAACATAACAGGAGCGGCCATGTTCGCCCGCTCCACCCCAAATCCTAAGCTTGGTCATCATCATTTCCACTTTCTCCGCGAGTTTAAGCTTTCCATTAAGATCAGTAGCAATGTGGTCAAACCAACCGATATAACAGCCATCGCCATGCCAAGCGACACCTGTCCCTGCTCAAACTGGGCAAATATATAGGTTGCAGACGTCTGGACGGATGGCGGTAAAATCAGCAACGATCCTACCAGCTCCCGTGAAGTAATGGTAAAGGTCATCATCCAACCAGCGAGCATCCCCGGTCCAATCAGCGGCAGTACAATCCGGCGGAATATGTAAGACGGACGCCCGCCGAATACCTGTCCCGCCTGAAAAAGACCAGTGTCCACCTGTGTAAAGGCGCTTTTGACATACTGCACCGTATAAGGAACAAACAAAATAACATACGTCAGAATGACCATGCCATATGTGTTATACAATGGAATGGGCATCCACGGCGAATTCCACCACAAAATCAGACCCACCACCATAACAATTCCCGGCACTGTATTCGGAAGTAAACTGAATGCATCAACTGTCCGTTGGATTTTCGTGCGTGATCCACCGATAACAAGCGCAAACCAGGTGCCCAGCACCACAGCAAGTGTCGATGCACCCAAAGAGAGAAATACACTGTTCAGTAGCGCTTCCATGCTTTCAGAACCCCACGACAGCAGTTCCTTGTAATAGTCGAGTGTAAGGTTGTTCCATGCCAATCCGATTCCCCGCAGCTTCATGGAGGAGGCCGCAATAATTGAAAAGTAAGGGATGCCAATAGCTGCGATGAGCAGCAATAGGATGAACATGACACTCAGTGCTGTAGTCCAGCTGGATACACGAAGACGGGAAGGACGGGAACCTTTACCCCCTACCAGTCTGTATGTGAACTTTCGGTTGATCACCGATTGCACATACCACATAAGCAGGCAGGCCGTTAACAGCACCGAGGCCATGGACGTCGCTTTGCCAAAATCGATGGGCCAGCTGGAAATATATTTGTGAATTTCAGAAGTCATAACCTCATACCCGATACGTCTCCCAAAGGTAGCGGGTGTGCCAAACTCGGCAATCGTTTTAACGAAAATGAGCAGCGCACCCATTCCGTATGCCGATAGTAGCAGCGGTAAAATGATTCGACGGAACCTGTACAGAAAGCCTCCGCCCATGACAGCACCCGCCTCTTCCAGACTGCCGCCAATCCTCACCAGCGCCCCGCGTAACAGCAGGTACAGGAATGGAAACAGATGCAGGCTCATGATCATCACCATGCCGCCAAGGCTGAAGAAGGAAGCCGTTAAGAAATGCATATCCGGGAGCAACTGCTCCATATACCCGTTTTTTTGCATAAACAGGATCCATCCCATGGAACCGATATAGGGCGGAGTCATAAACGGAATCAGCAGCACGACATCCAACCAGCGCCAGTGTGCGAGTCGGGTGTTGGACATGATCCAGGCTAGCGGAAGTGCAAGGACGGTCGTTCCTGCGATCACACAGATGCCTAGCCAGATCGAGTTGAATAGCACTCCTGCAAATTGAGAAGCAGCTAACGTTCGAAAAGGCGCAGCCCATTGAAATGTCCCATCAACATACACACTTTGGATGAAGATTTGCAGCAACGGCAGTACAATTAGGATAAAAAGCGCGATCAGAGCAAGTGTCAGGGACCATCCCCTGATGTGTTTAACAGACAAACCTCCCATCGGCTTATTTGAACATTTGCGTGAACTTTTCCGTCACGTCTGATCCGTGTTCACCCATCCATTCCCAGTTGGTTTTCAGCAATGGGATTTCGTCGAGGTTTGCACGCTTGTCAGCTTTGATATCCGTGCGTCCAGGGAGTAGGGAAGCATCTGCTACTAGTTTCTGTGCTTCGTCTGACAACAGATAGTCAATGAACGCTTTGGCATTTTGCTCATGCTGTGTGGACTTGAGGATTGCGGCAGGACGCGGGCTAATGACCGTTCCCTCTGTCGGATAGACGATGTCAATCGGCTCCCCTTTGGCTTTAGCCTTGTAGGTCATGTAATCAACCGCAGCGACGACTACACCTTTAGCCCCCGTAATCACGGGATCCAGCGCTTCCTGATTCGCACCGGCCATGGCCACACCGTTAGCCTTGTACCGCTCAAACAACGTCCAGCCTCCATCGCCCTTGGCGCTCAGATAGCCTGTCATAAAATCCAACGCTGAGCCAGACAGCGATGGATCGGGAATGTTAACCTGATCCTTGTACTCAGGCTTCGCCAAATCGGCCCATGAAGTAGGTGGCGTTTTCACTAACTTCGTGTTATATGCAATACCCAAAGCAGAAGCACTTGTGCTGAAATAGTGACCCTCCTTATCGGACCAATCCGGGTTTAGCTTGTCCGCATTTTTGGCATCTGGATAGGGAAGTGTAAGTCCTTCCTTTTTCAAGCCTTGTACAGACGGAAGCGATGCCAGCACAACCACGTCCGCTACCGGATTCGCCTTCTCCGCTTCCATGCGGGCTAAAATCTTACCGGTCGTTCCCTGGAATAACTCTACCTTAACTCCACTCTGCGCCTCATACCCCGCTACCAGCTTTTTCGCCAGTCCATCCGGGCCTGCGCTGTAAACAACCAGCTTCTGATCAGTCGACGCCGCTCCTGCTTGTCCTGCTGATCCATCGGCTTGCGCCCCATCCTTCGATGTCGTAGCGGTTCCGCAGCCTGCCACAGCCAGTCCAAAAGTCAATGTTAAAGCAAGCATAGCCCCTTTTTTCCATCCTGTACGAAAAACACGCCTATTCATCATCTTATATAACCCCTTTTCCCTATGTTTCAAGTTGGTGGATGTATTGCGGTGATACCCAAATATGCATTTGTTCGCCTATGGGCAAGCGGGTGGAGTGATACGCAGTCCATTGCTCGCCGTTTTCGGCTACTAGACGGATTTCATAGCGATCGCCAACATAGCTGACATGCAGGATCTCTACTGTAAAAGTGTGCTGATCCGCTTGTTCCTGTTCCCAACGGACATGTTCAGGTCGAAATAGTGTCCGTTCCAACTCGATCCAGTTGGATTTGCCGATAAAGCTTGCCACCTCTGGATGAGACGGACAACCATAGATCACCTCTGGTGTTCCGGTCTGCAAAATATGTCCACTTTTCATAACCACTACTTCATCAGACATGGACATGGCCTCGATCTGATCATGAGTGACATATAAGGCGGTCAGCCCCAGATCGCGCACAAGTGATATCATCTCAATGCGCATCTCCTCCCGAAGTACGGCATCCAGTGCACTGAGTGGCTCGTCGAACAAAACCAGTCGAGGCCGGATAGCAACTGCTCTTGCAAAAGCAACCCGCTGCTGCTGACCACCGGACAGCTGATGGGGATAGCGATCCTCCATCCCTGACAACCTCACCTTATCGAGCGCCTCCAGCACCACTGCCCGCAGTTCCTTGCCTTGAGCGCTAACAGCCCCTTTTCCCCGCTTGCTCGCTCGCAAGCCGAAGGCCACATTTTCAAACACCGTCATATGCGGCCACAGCGCAAAATCCTGAAAGACCATACCAAAGTGGCGGAGATGTGCGGGAACATCCTTTTTGCGTTCAGCTGAAAAGAGAATTTCCTCTCCCATCGTGATTGTGCCGGTATCTGGTGTCTCCAGACCAGCAATCAAGCGCAAGAGCGTCGTCTTCCCACAACCGGACGGTCCGAGCAGTGTGGTGAACTTGCCCTGTCGTACGACCAGATTCGTCTCATGCAACGCGGTGGTATGGCCGAAGGTTTTACTTAATCCGCGAATATATAGATCCTGATTCATCGCATTACCTGCCTGTTCTTGTGACTGACCCCAGTGTAAAACTTGAATTCGCAACCTGTGTTATTGGGAAGTTAAAACAAAATTAATTATTTCAATGAATTGTGTTAACACTCATAGATTTAATCTATATAGAGGCGGTTGATGCTGTTGCCCAGAGAATAAGCATGATTGTTTGACTTAACTGAAAGCGAGGCATTCTAAGTGAACTTAAGTCTTCTAAAGTTACATATTGTAGAGCTGCTGAACAAGCACCATAAAATTACCACCGTAGCCGAGGTTCTCGGCCTAAAGCAACCCACTGTTACTTTTCATATGAAAAATCTGGAGCGTGAATTTGGAGTAAAGCTGTTTGATACACGTATGGGCAAAATCATCCTGACGGATGCCGGAGATGCGCTGCTGCACTATGCCACCAAGATTAATGCACTTGCGGCTGAGGCTGAGCGAGTTGTCCGTGAGTTCGATACGCTCCAACGAGGGAGTATACGGATTGGCGCAAGCTATGTACCTGCCACCTATCTGCTTCCTGCCGTGCTGCATCGGTTTGCCCGCGAGCATCCGGGCATTCACATTGCCTTGTCCGTGAAAACAGCGCCCGTGATCAAGGACATGCTCGCTCGCCACGAAATTGACCTCGGCATTATTTCGGCAGAGCCGTTTCAATCCCCAACGTTGCTCTCAGAATCCTTGGGAGAAGATGAACTGGTGCTCATCTGCTCACCCACTCATCCGCTCGCTAGCGAAACCGATGTAACACCCGAGCGCATCGCTTCTTCCTCTTTTGTGTTGCATGGGAAGGATTCCAGCACACGCCACGTGACTGACAAATGGCTGGAGCGCGGAAGGCGCCGACTTCCATCCTATCTGGAATTGGATTCACTGGAAGCTATCAAACAGGCGGTTATGCTGGGAGAACACATCTCCTTTGTCTCTCGCCTTGCTGTTCAATCAGAGGTTGAGCGGGGTTTACTGATCATAAGACCTATTCCGGGACAGCCTGTTGAGCGGCATATTTATATCGTCAGCAACAAAGATCGTCATCGCTCCGCGCTGATTCACAGATTCACTAAATATTTATGATGGAACCAAGATTAAATCTTAGCTGTCATATAAAAATTATGGTATTTTTTAACCAGAATACCATCTTAGCTTGACATACGACTGACAAATCACCCGTAAAGTGAAGCGTGTAACCTATTCGGACGAACAGGAGAGGATGAAATGAAAACAAGCCTGCGTATCACTAAATTCATGTCAGTAGTAACTCTGAGTGCAGTGCTGCTCGCAACAGGATGGAAAGGTGCAGAGCCCGTACAAGCCGCTGTCAATGCCACACCAAGCTATGAGGTAAAGCTGCTGCTGGATACAGCTCAGGTCCTCAATGCGGATGGCTCTTTAAAAAGCGGCATCGTAAATGAGTTCGGAATCAGTGAAGATGCGCAACGATTAAGCGTCGAGTATTTTGATACAGACTCCTTGCAATTGAATGACGAGGGCTGGAACGTTAGATTTCGCAAAAAAGAGGACAAAAAAAATTATGAGTTAACCTACAAAAAGCGATATACGATCACAAATGGGAATATCGACGCAGCACTTACCCAAGCGAATAAAGAAGGTTTCAGTGCCTCTGATGATAATTATGAGGCTGAGGTGGATTGGGGATACAGCAAGCAGACATTAAGCTTTTCCAATGATAAGAAAACGAACGCCTCCAAAGGATTAGCTCTGCCTTCCCCGTATCAGGCATTAAAACAATTGCAGGACAATCTTCCGGGCAAGCTGCAAAACTGGAAAAGCAGCAACTGGGGCAAACATACCTTGGCAAACTCCAGAGTACGCGGTCCTGTACAGGTCAGCAAATATAAGGGCAGCTTTCAGGGCTTGGATACTGACGTTGAAGTATGGCCTATTCGCAGCGCCAACGGATCGGGTACCGACAATATCATCGAAATCTCCTTCAAAACTTCGGATTACAATACTGCCGCAAGCAACCGCACCAAGCTGATGAATCTGCTACAATCCAAAGGATGGCTGATTCCTGCTGATTCCCTGAAAACGAATCTGGTACTGGAACGCTATTAAGCTACTCAAACTTATTGTATTCAAACCAAAAAAAGGAACCGAACGAGCCTCCCTAGAGGGCAGCACGAACGGTTCCTTTAACCATTATACATATGACTACAAAATCATTATGTTGCAGTTGTTTACTTACATACGTTCCGGTGCAGACACGCCCACCAGCTTCAGTACGTTGGCAATGGTCGTGCGGACCGCGCCAAACAACGCCAAGCGAGCTTGCGTTTGAGCGGCATCCTCCGTGATGACACGCTCTGCTTTATAGTAGCTGTGGAACATGGATGCCAGCTCGTAGACATAGCGAATCATACGATGCGGCGCAAAGTTTGCAGCTGCCACCGATACTTCCTCTGGCAACTCGCCAATTTTGCGCAACAAATCGTATTCATGCTCAGCCGTCAGCTTCGACAAGTCAACTTCTGCCAATGGCAGTACAGCAATACCCTGCTCTTCGGCTTGACGATATACGCTGCATGCACGTGCATGTGCATATTGCACGTAGAATACCGGATTCTCATTGGAGGTAGAAATCGCCAAATCCATATCAAAATCCAGATGCGAATCCATACTACGCATGGTGAAGAAGTAACGAATCGCGTCTACGCCCACTTCTTCCATCAGATCCTCCATCGTTACGGCCTTGCCAGTACGCTTGGACATTTTTACTTTTTCCCCGTTTTGGAACAAGCTGACCATTTGGGCAATCAGCACTTTAAGCTTATCCGGGTCATTGCCCAGTGCTTCCATTGCGGCCTTCATCCGTGGAATATAGCCGTGGTGATCCGCTCCCCAGATGTTGATGATCGTGTCATACCCACGAGCATATTTGTCACGGTGATAGGCGATATCCGGAGTCAGATACGTATAAGTACCGTCATTTTTGATCAATACGCGGTCTTTATCGTCACCATACTTAGTCGTGTTCAGCCAAGTAGCTCCGTCCTTATCATAAATTTCCTCACGGTCACGCAGCTCATTCAGCGCTTTAAGCACTTCACCGTTATCATACAGTGATGTTTCACTAAACCAGGAATCAAAAGGTACACGGAACCGCTCCAGATCACGCTTGATCTTATTCAGTTCCTTTTCCAGACCGTATTCACGGAAATAAGCGGCACGATCTCCCGGTTCCATAGACAACAGAGAATCGCCCTTCTCAGCCACCAGTTCCTTCGCAAACCCGATGATATCCTCACCATGGTATCCGTCCTCCGGCATCTCCGCAGGCTGTCCTAGCTCCTGCAAATAACGCGCTTCAATGGAACGGCTCATATTGTAAATCTGGTTCCCTGCATCATTAATGTAATATTCACGAGTGACTTGATATCCGGCAAAATCAAGCACATTACAGAGCGCATCCCCTACGGCTGCACCACGTGCATGGCCCAAGTGAAGACTCCCAGTCGGATTGGCGCTGACAAATTCGATCTGTACCTTTTTGCCCTCACCTACCTGTACACGACCGTAATCTGCTCCTTGCTCCTGTACTTGTCCGATCACTGCATAGAGGTAGCTCTTGTTCAGGCGAAAGTTAATAAAGCCTGGTCCCGCGATTTCCGCACTTTCAATAGAAGCGGAAGCTAAGTCCATATTCGCAATCAGATCTTCAGCGATTTGACGCGGGTTCTTCTTCGCAATGCGAGTGAGCTGCATGGCTACGTTGGTAGCTAAGTCACCGTGTGACTTGTCCTTAGGTACCTCCAGCGTAATGGTCGGCAGCTCTTCGCGACCCACGATTCCAGCAGCCAGCACCGCTGCCTCGATTGCTGAGGTCACCTTTTGATTAATAAGTTCCAGTGGATTGCTTGTCATGATTGTTGCTCCTCCTGTATATGCAAACTGATGGCAAAATGCCCCGAGAAATCCTCAAATACGTATAGATCATAAGTCCAGCTCACTTGTCCGGTGAATCCATCCATCCGAATATCGAGCTTCTGCGTATGCGCAGACATGTTCAGGTTTAAATAAGGCGAGCGGTAAAATCCAGGCAACCTGCGTCCCAGCGCGAACGACTGCTCTGATTGTACCTCACCGTGACGAATCAGCTTTAGCTCATCCGGTCCGATCTTGACTGTGTTCCGTGTCGTACCGCCCTCAGGACTCTCTTGCGGCTCCTCGTACCTTATATATAGATGCTTCCCGCGAACGATTGCTTCTCCAGGAAGCTCCTGTACCACATCTTCTCCGTCATGATGACTATGAAGACGGATTCGAACCTTTGCATTGTGTGGCATGTGTTCCAAACTCCATTCTATCGCTATCCTACTGTACTACTATATCCAGTTCCCGATTGCAATTCAAATGAGTTTTTACAAAAAGATGCTTTCGCCCTTAAAAAATTCAACTACTGTAGGTCAGCTACACTGGATGCCTGACTAAAACTTTCAATGAACCGGGAAGCCAAAGAAGACATGTATTTATCCTTCAACCAGACGGCAGCCACACGAGTGTGCAAATCTTCACACATAATTTCCTTAACAATTAAATGATTATTGCTGCCCAAAGACAATGCGGAGCTCGAAATCATGCCAATACCCAGCCCTTCGTTGGCCCAAAGAAGCGTGGTGCGGGCATCGTCATTTTTGCAAAAGTAGTTTGGCTCAAAGCCATGCTTCATACAGGTGTCGTGGATCAATTGCTCAAAACGACGATATACGATGAGTGGTCTGTTCTTCAGCTCAGCCAATGATATGCTCTTCTGTTCGGGACTCCAATCATGTTCTTCCGTCATCACTGCTACCATCGGCTCAGTGGACGCATATCTACACCCTAAATCAGTGGTATTAAAAGGAGTTCTGACGATACCGACTTCTACAATTCCTTTGTTCAAAAGATCGAGAATCCGGAAGGTATTTCCCTCATGTATTTCAAATTTTACACCCGCATAGGTTTTATGAAATTCGGAAAGCCTGTCTTTCATCAGGGTTGCCCCAGAGGAAGAAACCGTTCCAATGGTGAGCGTCCCCTTCATCCCCATGGCGAAATCGTTTATTTCCCTTGTCGTAGCATCCGTCAGCTCCAAAATCTGCTTGGCCCTGTTCCGTAAAATGATTCCGGCCTCTGTCAATTGAATGCTTCGTGAGCCTCGATGCACAAGCTTTACACCCAGCTCTTCCTCCAGCTGCATAAGCTGCTGACTTAAGGGAGGCTGTGCGATTTGCAGTTTTTTGGCTGCCGCTGTAATCTGTCCAGCGTCTGCAATCGCTAAAAAATATTTGAGATGTCTCAATTCCATCATGAACCTCCGGTCCTGATATATGTAAAACCTATATCTCTAATATATATTAAATATTATTCATATGGTTGGGGATATGCCATAATCATATTCAGATATGCAATTACAATAGAAAACTTTATACAATATTCAGGTTAGGTGATGGTTGATTTGTTGAAATTTGCTGTTTTTTTGAAACCCTATAAAAAGGAAACGATTCTTGGGCCTCTGTTTAAACTAATTGAGGCTATTCTGGAATTGTTGCTGCCTACTATGGTGGCTTTAATGATTAATCATGGCATTGGTAAGGGAGACACCCATTATGTTTGGCAAATGGGTCTTTTAATGTTGCTCATGACTATACTGGGCTTTGGCAGTTCTCTAGTGTGCCAGTTTTACGCAGCCCGTGCTTCCCAAGGATTCGGAACCACACTGCGCAATACGATGTTTAAGCATATTTCATCGTTTTCTTATGCAGATCTCGATAAATTCGGTACGCCCTCTCTCATCAACCGAATTACGAATGATGTGAATCAGCTGCAAACAGCTGTAGCGATGTTGATTCGTCTGGTTATTCGTGCTCCTTTTATTTGTATCGGGGCGATCATCATGTCCATGATACTGGACTTCCGCCTTGCTTTGGTGCTGTTGGCGGCTACACCCGTTCTGGCTTTGATTCTGTATGTAGTCATTACGAAGGCTTCTCCGCTGTACCAGCTATACCAGAAAAAGCTCGATAAAATCGCTCTGGTGCTAAGCGAGAATCTCACAGGTGTAAGGGTTATCCGTGCATTTGCCAAAAGAGGAGCTGAACGAGTAAAGTTCAATACCGCCTCAGATGACCTGACCCAGACCGCTATTCGTGTCGGCCGTATTTCTGCTCTACTTAGCCCAGCCACCTTACTGGTGGTCAACGGAGCTATTATTTCCATTCTGTGGATCGGCGGTATCCATATCCAATATGGATCTCTTACACAAGGAGAGATTATTGCGTTTATTAATTACATTACGCAGATTTTACTGGCCCTGATTGTGGTGACGAATCTCATTATTCTGTTCACCAAGGCGGCCACTTCAGCCGCGAGAATTCAGGAGGTTCTAGATACGGAAGCTTCGATTTCCGATACTGCCAATTCTGCATCATTAGACCAGGCAAGAACGGGTAAGATCGGCACAGTACCAGCTATCTCCTTTGATCATGTCTCCTTTGGCTACAATAAGACAGGACAACTGGCACTTAGCGATGTAGTCGTAGACATCTATCCCGGTGAAACGGTTGGAATCATAGGAGGAACAGGCTCGGGAAAATCCACCTTCGTGAATCTGATTCCCCGCTTCTATGATGCAGTAGAAGGTTGTGTACGTGTCGATGGCATCGACGTACGGCATTACAAGCTGGAGCAATTGCGGCAGAAAATCGGGATTGTTCCACAAAAGGCACTGCTGTTCACAGGGTCTATAGCGGATAATATCCGTTGGGGACATGAACATGCCACCAATGAGGAAGTCGCCCGGGCCGTCGCTATCGCGCAAGCGGATGAATTTATTTCTAACTTACCGGAAAAATTCGACGCCCCGATCACGCGAGGTGGACTTAATCTGTCAGGCGGCCAAAAGCAGCGACTTACCATTGCCAGAGCTATTGTAGGCAATCCGGAAATACTGATTTTGGATGATTCCTCAAGCGCACTTGATTTTGCAACTGATGCCGCCCTTCGGAAATCGCTTCGGGAAAATAGCACCCGCATGACTGTCCTGCTGGTCTCACAACGAGTAAGCAGTGTACAGCATGCCGATAAAATCATTGTATTTGATGAAGGCCGGATTGTCGGGATCGGCACACATGATCAGTTGATGAGCAGCTCGGAGGTATATCAGGAAATTAATCGCTCCCAGCTCTCAACGCAGGAGGTAGACCAATGAGTGGCAAGGAAACCTGGAGAAGATTGTTAACCTATGTGGGACAATATAAATCAACAACGTTTTGGGTCATCGTCAGTGCGATTCTCAGCGTGCTCGCCAGTCTGGTCGGACCCTATATGATTGGTCGGGCTATCGACCATATGGTGAATAAGGGAACGGTAGACTTTAGAGGTATTGCACAGATTTTAGCTGGACTAGGCGTTGTATATGTTGTAGGCAGTCTATTTAGTTGGCTGCTCACATATTTGACGAACCGCATTGCTTTTCAGACTGTAAATGATATGCGACGGGAGTTATTCGATCATTTTAATATCCTTCCGTTAAGCTTTCATGACAATCATCCGCAAGGAGATAGTATTAGCCGTTTTGTGAACGATATGGATGCCGTGTCGGATGGCTTGTTGCAGGGCTTTTCCACCTTGATCACCGGATTGATTACTATTGTTGGTTCGATTGTACTCATGCTGTATATCAGTCCAGTGATGACGCTGGTGGTATTAGTGTCTGCCCCCATCACATATGGCGTTGCACGGTTCATTACTACAAGATCGCAACGTATGTTCCGCGAACAGGCCAAAATTTTAGGAAGTCTGAACGGTTATGTGGAAGAAATGATTGGCGGACAGCGGGTAGTTACTGCCTTTCATTATGAAAATCGTTCGCTTGAGGAATTTTCCGCCCGAAACGAGCAGTTGTATCAAGCGGGAGTTAAATCACAGTTTTACGGATCTTTGTCCAACCCTTCCACCCGATTGGTCAACAACATGACTTTTTCAGTCACCGCTATGATTGGTTGTATTTCAATCATTTTGGGTGGGATATCGGTAGGCGGTTTGTCGAGCTTTCTCATTTACACCAATTTGTTCGCCAAGCCCTTTAATGAAATTACAGGAGTGCTGACCCAGTTTCAGGCTGCTACGGCTTCTGCTCAGCGCATATTTGCTATTTTGGATTCGCCGCCGGAGCAACCGGAAAAATCGAACGCCGTACAGCTGGAGCGTAGCAAAGGCACGATTCTGTTTGATCATGTGAAATTTTCCTATAATCCGGAACGGACGCTCATCACGAACTTTAGTTTGGAGGTCAAGCCAGGCACCCGCGTAGCTATTGTCGGGCAGACTGGAGCAGGCAAAACCACACTCGTTAACCTGCTCATGCGCTTTTACGATGTGGACAGCGGTTCGATCTCCATCGATGGGGTGAATATCAACGATATGAGCCGGGACAGCCTGCGGACTAACTTTGGTATGGTGCTTCAGGATACATGGCTGTTCAGCGGAACGATTCGGGACAATATCGCTTACGGGAAGCCAGAGGCCACAGACGAAGAAGTTATCGCGGCTGCGACAGCTGCCAATGCGCATAGCTTTATCAAGCGCCTGCCTCATGGTTACGATACGGTCATCAGCGGGTCAGGCGACAGCCTATCGCAAGGGCAAAAGCAGCTGCTCACCATCGCGAGGGTGATTCTCGTCGATCCACCTATGCTCATTCTGGATGAAGCAACCAGCAGCATAGACACCCTTACAGAAGCCCGTATCCAAAAGGCTTTTATGAAAATGATCGATGGACGCACCAGCTTCGTCATCGCCCACAGGCTATCGACCATCCGCGAAGCGGATCTGATCTTATATATGAAAAACGGCGATGTCGTCGAAAGCGGTACCCATGAAGGACTACTAGCAAGCGGCGGCCATTACGCCTCGCTTTATAACAGCCAGTTCACTACGGCCTAACATCGCAGTTATGGTAACAGGACGTTACGTTCGTAAAAAACGTTCTCCTTAAAAGTCGGTTGCTCTTATGCAACCGACTTTTTTGTTGTGGCACAGAAAGGAGCTATTGCTTATGTAATTCATATCCCTGCTCCCGTAGCGGTCGGATGATCAATCGGTTCGTCTTCCTGAAAATCACGCCGATACCACCAGCCGATCAGAACAGCAATGGTAGTCATAGCCGCAGCCAGCAAATACACCTGCACCATGCCGAATCGGTCAGCATACCAGCCCATGAATAATAAAGCCAGGCCAAAAGCGAGATTGGTAATCACATCAATCCCTGCCATCACTTTGGGTAGTTGGGCTGCCGGTGCACTGCTTTGTAGCAAGGTGCGGCGAATAATGCCCGCCATTTGAACAGGTAAGCCTGATACAGCAAAAAGAACAAGCGCAGCCACGGGAATGGTATTTAGCGCAAATACAATGGTAATCAGTACATACACCAGCAAAGCTCCGAGCATGTACAAAAAGCTGTTCTTTTGCAATCGCTTAACCAAGCCAACAACAATTAACCCACCCAAAATCGTGCCGGAGAAAAAGGACGCATTCATAAAGCCCCACCAGCTCTCATCACGATGCAACACTTGGCTGACGTACGCCAAAATAAATACACCGAGCCAGGAGACTCCCCCAATACTGTCCACGCTATCGACGATCATCAGAGAACGAATACGGCGGTTGTGCCAAATGATTTTCCAGCCTTCCCCAAGCTCTTTCCAATGGGAGCCTTTTTCCTTTTCCTTTGCGGGTTCTTCCGCATTTGTTGGGGAATTCGAAGCTTCAAGACCTAGGTGCTTCTGATCCAGCGGATCACGAATGAAGGACGTGACAGTTACAGCCACGAGATAACAACAGGAGGCAATTGCAAGCGTATTCAGGGAACCCAGCCAAGCCACAATAATTCCGCTTAATGCCCAGCCTGCACACCTGACCACCTGATCACTGACCGCTACCATGCCGTTGGCACGCATCAGTCCTTCACCCGTAGCCAAACGGGGTACAAGCGCATTACGCGCAGGATTGGTCCAGCCATCTAGGAAAGACATACCGAACACCATTACAAAAATAAACAGAAACGACCTCTGCTCAGGTACGATCCACAAATAAAGCAGCAGCAGCGTAAAAATGACGAACTGCCCAAACTGGGAAAATAGAAGAACCTGCGTCAGCCGAAATCGACCGAGCACGATCGGTGCAACAAGCCCACTAAGCACTTGAGCTGACAACCGGAACAACGGGATTAAAATAGTCGTCATTAAGGAATTACTTGAACTGAATACCAACACCACCACACTCAACATGTAGATGATATCTGCTGCGTTGGAGATCGTCTGAGACCCCAACAGGTAATAAAAAGAGCGTCTGATCAAAAAAGTTTCCCCCTCTTTGGTACATCGCCAATTTATGTATTTCCATAACCAAACCTCCCCTGTCGATTACAAATCTGTTAAATGTCTGGTTTTTTGTATGTTCTACACGTACCCTTAAATTTCCTTCTTTTATCTTAAAAGGAAATTCAGTGTCCACTATATTCTCATCCCTACTACGTTCTGATTTAACACAAAAAAAGCGTCTATAGCGCTCTTTTCGCTCTATACTGGCGATAAAGATCACTACGACGCTTCTTAAAATGTTTACTTTGTTAAATCTTCCACAAATTTAGGCAGTACAAACGCTGCTTTGTGCAGACGCGGACTGTAATATCGAGTGTCCATCTCTGGAATTTGGTTCTCGTCCACTTCGAGCGGATCATATTTCTTGCTGCCCAATGTAAATGTCCATAGACCGCTTGGATAGGTTGGAATGTTTGCACCATACACACGCACAATCGGGAAAATCTCTTTTACATCTTTGTTGACCTTCTGAATCAGGTCAGCCTTGAACCAAGGATTATCCGTCTGCGCCACGAAAATGCCGTCTTCCTTCAGCGCCTCAAAAATACCTTGGTAAAACCCACGTTCGAACAGCGGCGCTGCCGGACCCACTGGCTCCGTCGAATCGACCATAATCACATCGTATTCATTTTTGTGTTCGATAATATGCATGTAACCATCATTGACCAGCACTTCCACATTAGGCTCGTCCAACTTCCCGGCAATTTCAGGTAAATATTTTTTAGAATATTCAATGACTTTACCGTCGATCTCAACCAATACAGCCTTTTCCACTTCAGGATGCTTGATGACCTCACGGATAACGCCGCCATCGCCGCCACCCACAACCAAAACCTTTTTCGGATTCGGATGTGTATTTAAGGCCGGATGCGCTACCATTTCGTGATATACAAACTCATCCTTAACCGTTGTCATCACCATGCCATCCAGAACAAGCATATTGCCGAATTCCTCCGTCTCGATCATTGCCAGATCCTGAAAATCTGTTTTCTCAGAGACGTAGGTTTGTTTGATTTTTGCTGTAGTGCCGAAAGAGGGAGTCTGCTTCTCCGTAAACCACAAGTCCATCATTCCAACCTTCTTTCTGATCAAAGTATGTGTCCGGCAATCCGGTAGCATAAACATGGACTTTCCCTTATAACTGCAACACGCAAACGCCGAGTTTGCTATATTTATTGTACCAAACACACTTGAATTTCACACTTTTTGCATTATAAGCGATACCTGAATGGACTGCAAAAGCATTTTTAGGGCTTAATCTTGTTTAAAATAGATACGTATGCGCATCTGATGAATAGACGCTTTCGGATTGACTATACTGAGAACATCAACTATGGAAGGAGGTGGCATGATGACCGATACTACCGGGCGATCCTCCAAGCGTAAACCGCTTTGGCTTCGATGCTTTCAAGGGCTAATGTCTCTCACGATTCTGACGGTCATCGCCGCCTGCATTCTGCTCGCTTATTTGTACACAACCAGTCTTCCACTCGCCGATACAGATCGGAATTCACGTCTGCTCGATAGTCAGGGGCAAGTCATTGCTACCTTCTCTGCCGGAGGCAAGGAATCTATTCCTGTCCAGCTTGATCATATTTCGCCCGATTTAATAGCAGCTACACTGGCTGTGGAAGACCGGAAGTTTTACGATCATTTTGGCTTTGATTTCAAAGGCCTGGGCCGGGCAGTAATCGTTAATTTGACCCGCTGGGATATGTCACAGGGGGCCAGCACGCTGACTCAGCAGCTTGCGCGCAATCTGTACTTATCTCACGAGAAAACCTGGACGCGCAAGGCCAAAGAGGCCATCTATACTGCACAGCTTGAAATGAAGTATTCCAAGGATGAGCTGCTGCAAATGTATTTGAATGAAATTTACTATGGCCATGGGGCCTATGGCATTGAGGCGGCCTCGCAAATGTATTTCGGTAAATCCGCAAAGGATCTGGATTTGGCCGAAAGCGCCCTATTGGCAGGTATTCCGAAAGGACCGACCTACTATTCACCCTATAATCATATGAAAAACGCAAAGGATCGGCAGAAAATTGTACTGGACTCTATGGCACTCATCGGTAAAATTACACCAGCTGAAGCCAGCAAGGCCTATGAGGAAATACTGCCCTTGCGGCCCGAGAGCCAGCGTCGGACAGTGGAAGCCGCTCCCTGGTTTCGCGATTACGTTCGCCAACTAGCGACTCATCAACTTGGGATTAGCGAAGCGATGCTTGAGCATGGCGGGCTAAGCATTTATACGACGCTGGACATGCACATGCAACAGGCAGCCGAGGCGGCTGTCAATGAGGGCATGAAGAACAGCAATGGACTGGAAACTGCATTAATCTCTATGGACCCGCGTAACGGACATGTCAAGGCTATGGTCGGCGGAACGAACTATGTAGGGAATCAATATAACCATGCGCTAGCCACAACCCGGCAGCCAGGTTCCTCTTTCAAGCCGATCATGTATCTCAGCGCGCTCGATTCCGGTGAATTGACAAGTACGTCTAAGTTCGAAAGCCGACCAACGTTGTTCCACTACGACAACAACCGTAAAACTTATAAGCCCAAAAATTTTGGAGACAAATATTGGGGCGAAATAGATCTGCGGCGCGCCATTGCGGCGTCTGATAATATTTATGCCGTAAGCACCATTTTGCAGGTGGGAGCGGATAAGGTCATGGACCTCGCCAGCAAAATGGGCATTACGAGCGAGCTCAAGCCCGTGCCTTCGCTGGCGCTGGGCGTGTCGCCCGTCAGCCCGTTCGAGATGGCCTCGGCCTTCTCGGTCATCAGCAGCGGCGGGCAAAAGGTGGCTCCGGTAGCGGTGCTGCGCATCACCGATGCGGCCGGACGATCGCTGTACGAAGCACCGCAGGCCGCACCTGTGCAGGTCGTGAAGCCCGCCTCCGCCTATGTCCTCACACGCCTCATGGAAGGCGTGTTTGAAGAAGGCGGCACCGGTAACCGGGTCGCGAAGCTGATCAAACGCCCGGTTGCCGGCAAGAGCGGCACGACCAACACGGACGCATGGATGGTCGGCTTCACCCCCGAGCTATCCACCGCTGTTTGGGTTGGATATGACAAAGGCAAGGCCATCAGCACGCAGGATGCCCGGCGGGCGGCACCGATTTTCGCACAATATACAGAAAAAGCGCTGGAGAATGTGCCGCCCAAAATCTTCCCGATCCCTGACGGCGTAGTCAGCGCCTATATTGATCCGGCCAGCGGCAAGCTGGCTGCGCCGGACAGTCCCGACAAGCGGCTGGAGGTATTCGTTAGCGGTACCGAGCCGAAAGAGACCCTATCGGGGCAGAATAACCCACAGGCATCGGCACCTACTGACCAAGCGGAACGGCAGGCCGAAAAAAAATCCTGGTGGGGCAATTTTAAGCGATGGTGGATGGAGTAATAGCAAAAAAAGACTGGGAAACGCCATGATGCGCTCTCCCAGTCTTTTTTATCTTTACTTCACTTATTTCATTCGCCCATTATAGCTCTCTTGCCAGTGCCATCAGCCATTCCCCAGTTAAGCCCCGTTCTTCCCTAAAGCTGCGCTATTACCAAAAACAACTAAACGACTCAATACGGTTGGTGTCTACACCATAGTAAAACCAAAAACGTCCACTCCACCGAAAACCCGCTACCGATGTTCTGCCTACAAAGACAGGGTACATCCAGAAACGCTCTCCGTTCGTCAGCCATACAAACGTATTGCGGAACAAACAACCGAAAATGGCTCCAGGGTCAACCGCAAATGTTGAAACTAGCGGCTTTGGTGGCGTAAATGGTGGTGGTGGGGAAGTTGGTGCTTGAGCTTGTTGCCCACCTTGCGGACCGAACGGCCCTTGCGGCGGCGGTGAGAAAGGCTGTGGCGAAAAGGGGCCTGGCCCTGGTGGCGGACCTACCGGAGACGGAAACGAATCCTGTATATCAGGAAATTGTGGAATCGAAGGACCTGACGGTGTGAATGGACCCGGAATACCCGGTTGCGTTCCGAAAGGAACTTGTGGCAGTAAAGACATGTGTTTCACTCCTTGTGTTCTAGGCTGATGTATCCTATGCGGGACATCAGCCCGTGGACTGGGCGAATCCCTATATCACCGCCAAACTCCGTCATTTCGTCCTTTTATACCAAAATTTCTTATATCTCAACCCGGTTAACTCCCCGTCTGGACATGCTCCAGCTCAATTTCATGCACCATTTTGATCTCGATTCGTTTCCTAATCTCATCATACTGTTCCAGCAACCGGTGCTCATACCCCAAATGTTCGTTCATCCAACCTATCATAGAGTCATCCTTATGCTCCGTCGACCAGCTAAACAAATCGCTATAGATTTGAGCAAATGATTCCTCGTTACAGCGAGCGAACCGGATTGGCCGAGCTCTATAGCTGAGCTTTAGTTCCAACATTTCATATAACACATCCAAGCGGTACTCCAATGCCTGTACACCTGCTTTGAATACATCGTAGCTTTTTATATCCTGAATAAGCTCTCTAAAGGTCAACCCTACATGCTGCATAGCAATATAAGACCACACACAACTTCCCGTAGCCGTTCCATGAGCCTCCCAAAGCGGATTCCACAAAATAGATCGGATCGTATCCTTCTGCTTTTCTCCAAACAATGCAATTCCAGCAATAATTCCCGCATTACAGTCTACGGAAGCATGCCGCTCTCCCCAATGCACCAATCGCGGAACCATATCCTCTGTAGTACATTTAAAGCTCAGTAGAGGTAAGAATTCATTAAACAGATTTTGATTTACTGCTTTTTCCAATTCAGTCGCCAATCGTTCACGAAACGATTCGCATGGAAGATGTACGAGCCCCAGACAAGCATCCACGGATGCTGCCCCATAGGGCCCGTTCAACCATGCGACGAGATCAGCCGCAGCTTCCACATAACCCAAATAACCTAACACATGCAGCACACCATCAGGTATATGTTCCTGGGATGTCTGATTTCGAACGTAACGCCCGTACATATCCTGCGCCAGAGCAACATCTCCGCATCTCATGATCGGCCCAAGTAACAAACCCCTAACATAGTGATCAGGATCTTCTACAAAAAGCCAATATAACTCCCAAGCATCCTCCGCGGTTCCGTATTGGGCAACTACATCCGTATAGGCCGAAATAATGCCGGCGTCCAGTTTCCTGCCTGAACCCACCATCTCAATAAGCTTTGCTGTCGCATCTATCATCTGGTTTCCCCTTCCCAGTTATGCCTATCTTTCTTTATGAAGTACTTCTCTAATCATGAATATTTCTATTACTAAAGAGAAAAAATGTTATCATCTATAATCCACTCAAGGGAGCTGATCTGATGCAGGATTCTAGTCCAAAAATCACAACGTTTTTCATGTTCCCCGGTCAAGCAGAGGAAGCCATGCAATATTATACCTCTGTATTTAAGCCGTCTGGTATCATGAGCATTTTTCATCAGGAAGATGGGACCGTGTTACATGCCGTATTCAACCTCAAAGGGCAAACCTTTATGGCCATAGACTATAACCATCAGGACAAACACTCTTTTACTCCAGCTCTATCGCTATTCGTCACTTGTGATTCGGAAGAAGAAATTCATCGTGTGTTTGGTCAGCTATCTCAGGAAGGCCGAGTTTTGATGCCCCTTGAAGCCTCGCCCGTAAGCCAACAGTTTGGCTGGGTCGAAGATAAATACGGTGTTTCATGGCAATTGAATTTGGCAAAAGGGTAATCGACCTATTTTACTTAGCAATACACCATCCTGCATCTTTTTTTGGTATTATTACATGTAGTAGGTGCTAATAAAAGGATGTGTATTTATTGTATACTGCCGATTGTGAAAAATGTTTTGGTTTATGCTGTGTCGCCTTGCCTTATGCCAAATCTGCTGATTTTGCCTTTAACAAGGATGGAGGAACTCCCTGTCAACATCTAAATGCGGATTATCGCTGTGACATTCATAAGAACCTGAGGAATAAAGGCTTGCGAGGCTGTACAGTATATGATTGCTTTGGGGCAGGTCAAAGAATTTCCCAAGTTACATACAACGGAAAAAGCTGGCGAGACGACCCGGCAATAGCTGATGAAATGTTCAATCTATTTCCCATCATGCAGCAGCTTTATGAAATGCTCTATTACCTAAATGAAGCCCTCAGCTTACAAGAAACTCACTCCATCTATACCGAGTTACAAGAAGCAATGGCGAAAACCGAGCAGCTTACGGATCAAGATCCAAAATCCCTCATAGATCTTCATGTACCCACCCATAGGGCGCTAGTCAATGATTTACTTGTACAAACAAGTGAGTTAGTGCGAGAAAAATGTAAGAAAAACATGGAGAACCATAAACTGAGTAAAAAAATCAAAAGTAGAGACCTGATCGGTGCCAATTTAAGAGGCGCTAATCTGAGAGGTGCCAACCTGAGAGGCGTTCTACTGATTGCTGCTGACCTGCGAGAAGCTGATTTGAGCATGACTGACCTCATCGGGGCAGACTTTAGAGATGCTGATTTAAGTGGGGCTAATCTGGAGGGAAGTATCTTTCTTACACAAGCGCAATTAAATTCGGCTAAAGGCAATTGCAAAACCAGACTGCCCTCGTCTCTATGCGTTCCCAGCCATTGGCTGCATTAGTTTTATTCGTAAGCAACAATACTTACCTAAACGAAAAAGAAGTAGACCGCCCTCGACAAGGTACCGATCTACTTCTGATATTTTAATGTTCACCCCGTAACTTCACTCATCCGGTGCATATTGCTCTGTGGTGCTTTCCTGATAAAACAGACTTGATCCTTGCATCCATAATGAATAGTAGATCCTGTATCCTCATAATAACCCAAGTTTTCAAAATTGGCGGGCTTTGTGACCTCAATTAGATTCAGCAAATCCTGTGCAACTTCTGCTATAGAGTCTTTCTCAGTATCTCCCCCTATAGCTGAACCACCCGGCCCCTCGTATGCAGTCAATATCCAGCTTTGCCCAGTCGAATTTGTTGCTTTAATTATGTACCCATATACGATTCCCCTAGTCTCCGGCTTAAAGCTGCATACTGCTCTGCGTTGGTGTCTGAAAATGCTTCTTCCCGGTTGGATTGTACATGCTGATACTGTGGAAGGCTTGAAAATTGTGACTCCGTAAAATCTATAATGTCCTCACCGATGCGATTGTAATAATGCCAGCCACTATCCAGCCATGTCTTCAAAATATCACCGCCAAGCCTGTCCTGAACGACGAGCGCTGTGACGCCACATTGTCCGGCGGCAGGATTATCGACTGTCCATTTAGAGCTAGACTCCAAAGACCAAGCCTGAAACAACGCCTTTTCTAATTTTAAAATACGGTTTGCATTCAATATACATTTCCCCTTTCACAACCATTCTACATTATCCTAAACTGGACTTACTTATTAAAAGAAAAGACCAACCAAGATCTCCTGGTTAGTCTTCTTCTACATATTTTACCTTTACATTCAAAGAATTTTTTCTATGAGCATAATAGTAGGAAACAAAAATGCTAACTATGCTTTCAAGTGAACTCTTAATACAGGTACATCTGGAGAAGCAGATGGATTATCCAGTATTTCGACATGGCTGATCATATCTTGCCCGTCTGGAACGATTACTGGAGTAATTACAGGTAATCCACCCTGTTGAATTGCATCCAGATCAAATTCCATCAATAATTGCCCTGCTTTAATGCTATCTCCTACTTGAACTTTAGGATTAAATCCCTGTCCTTTGAGGGAAACGGTATTAATGCCGACATGTATCAAAACTTGTACGCCAGATTCATGTTCAATAATGAGAGCGTGTTTGCTTTTCTCCATAACATGAGCAACTTTTCCCGCGAAAGGAGCGGTGACCCTACCCTCAGACGGATGAATAGCGATGCCATCCCCCATAGCTTTTGTCGAGAATGCAGGATCTGGAACCTCTTCCAGAGAAACCACTTTTCCTTTAACCGGCGCTACCATGTCGAATTGTTCAATACGGGGAGCCGCCTTCTTTTTCAACCATTTAAACATAACGATGCCACCTTATTTAGAGATTACATTCATAAACAGCGATAGGAAAAAACTTCATCTTTTTAGGAACCGGTTCCACGAATTAAATAAAAACTGGATTGAAACCGATTTCTATTTGAATTATAGTGAATGCCTTTCCATGATGTCAAGGCGATGATGTTCATAACTTACATGAAAAGGAAGTAGACTACTATTTTATTGTCCGGTACATATTTTATGAGGTCAGAAAACTAACAATTGAAGGCATCATAGAGCTTATATAGAGATTCCAATTCGGTTCTTCTTATAGGAAAAAGCAGCCTACAGTGGCTGCTTTTCTACAATACTGTTACTTCGTTAACGCTAGGCTTACCCTTCCAGCGCCTGCTTCAATTCCTCAGGCGAAGCGTCCCACCATTCCTGATTATGCGAAATCAGCAGGCTTCTGAGCGCTGCTTTATCTTCGCTGCCGAGATCATCCAGCATAAAACGGCGCTTGAGTGCATAATCCATACGATTAACATGATCGGCAAGAATTTTCCAGCCGCGTTTGGCTTCGTCGTCAATCAGCATCTCGCAGGCCGTCGCGCCACCATACATACGTCCTTCGGGCGTACGGTCCACAGCTACCCATACCAGCCATACCTGGCGTCCGTTCGGTACGTCCTCTTTATTCGTAGAGAACTTGATTCCACGTTCTACTTTACTTTTGGCATGCATGGCACCGACATCAATTTTCGCCTCTCCGCGGTCAATGATGACCGGGGACATGCTGTTCAGGTCGATTGAGCCTGCGCCGAAGCCCTTATGTTTACTCTTGCCACTGACAATATTCAGTGCAATCTGCTTTTTGCCGTCCGGTTGATTTTCACTCATGCGTCACTAGACCTCCAATTTCCGTCTTCACACTCATTCTACACTATAAATATTTTAACTAATAATCTCCCGAAAGCAAACATATACATGCTGTAGATGCTTGTCAACGGGAGGTATCCATTGTATGACCCCAGCACGCTCCAAAATCGTTTTATTGTCTACACTAGCCCTCGGACTCCTCGCAGGGACGTTATGGTTTGCCTGGCAACCCCAATCGCAATCCGCCCCTCAGTCTGCAGGCAAACTACTATACGGCTCCGAGTCTGAGTCTGCGCTTGCGCCAGATATGGGCAAGCCTCTAGGGGCCAACATCATGCCCGACCTGCCCAAGAACCCTCCACAGCCCGCTTCGGAAATTCTCAGCAAACGGGTGGTGGAATATCACATTGATGTATCTCTGGAAAAAGGACGGGTTTTGCGAGGCACTGAGACACTGACCTGGAAGCATCCGGGTAAGAAAACTGTGAATGATCTGTATCTTCATCTATACCCGAATGCCTTCTCTTCCATGGAAACCACCTTTATGAAGGAATCCGGCGGAAAGCTGCGCGGAGACACCATGCCTAAGGACGGCTTTGGCTCCATGACGCTGACCGAACTAAAAACAGAAGACGGTTTATCTCTCATGCACCGCACTCAATATGTACAACCAGATGACGGTAACGCAAGCGACCGTTCGCTCATAAAGGTGCGTCTACCCAAGCCGGTACGAGGTGGCGAAGAAATCACACTATATATGAAGTTTGAAGTCAAACTGCCTGGCATTTTTGCTCGTATGGGTGCGACAGATGATTTTGTAATGGCTGGACAGTGGTTTCCAAAGCTCAGCGTCTATGAGACTGCAGGACAACGCGGACGCGCCGAGGAGGGCTGGAACCTCCATCAGTACCATGGCAACTCCGAGTTCTATGCCGACTTCGGAATTTACAGTATACGGATTCGGGTGCCTGAAACACACATCGTAGCAGCGACCGGTTTTCCCACCCGTGGTGCAGTACGACAGAACGGCCAAAAAATATATCAATTTTATGCCGATGATGTACACGATTTTGCCTGGTCTGCTTCACCCAACTTTGTAGCCGTAGAAGAACCCTTCTCTTCTACTGAGGTTCCTGGTGTCAAAATCAAGCTCTATCTGGACCCGTCCCATAAGGAACTCAAAGGACGTTACATGAGCGCAGCCAAGGCTGCCCTTTCGTACTACAGCAAATGGTACGGGCCTTATCCATATTCCACTCTATCCATCGTCGTTCCACCCAAAACAGGCAGTGGAGCCGGCGGCATGGAATATCCGACACTCATCACGGCCGCAGCTGCGGACCAACTGAATCCCGGCTATAATCTGGAACGGACGCTGGTTCATGAGATTGGGCATCAATATTTCTACGGAATGGTAGCCAATAATGAATTTGAGGAGCCCTGGCTGGATGAAGGCTTCACCTCCTATGCAGAAGAACGGCTCATGGAGCAAGAATATGGGCTTATCCCCAACTTGCCATTACAATCCGGACAGGTAGCTTCTCCACAGCCCCTAAACCGCGAATCCTGGAAGTACGGATCGTCGGCTGAGTATGCACAAAATGCCTACTCACGAGGCAAGCTGGTACTACGAGGTATTGAACGTCAGGTGGGTACGAAAAAAATGGACCGGATTATGCGAACCTATGTCCAGACCTACCGATTCAAGCATCCGACCTCACAGGATTTTCAGCGTGTCGTGGAGAGGGTGACTGGACGCTCATGGAGCCACTATTTTGAACAATATGTATATGACGGCCAGATGGCGGACTTTTCTGTCGATCGCATCACGAACCGCAAGTTGGAGAATGGATATGAAGCAGTCGTGACGCTCAGCAAAAAAGGAGCAGATTATCCCAAAATCCCTGTTCAATTTACCTTCAAGGATGGCACAACGATATTCAAGGCATGGGATGGTGCGGGCAAAAGTACAACTTTCCGACTCAAAAGCGCTTCCCCCGTGTCCTATGTGACTGTAGATCCTCTATACACTATTGCACTGGAGAACAAGCATATTAATAATAGCCTGAAGGCTGAATTGGACGAAAAACAACAAACCCGTTGGAGTGTAAGTGTAACCAAGCTGTTGGAGACACTGCTTGGAAGTCTGTCATGGTGAGGTGTCTATAGATGCGGACTGTTATAAAAGAAGGCTGGGCGCTGGTACGCATACGCTTTTATATCGTTATCATTTTATTTCTGTATCGTTTGCTGTGGGGAGTATTTCTCTATAGGCTGGTACAGTCTGCCGTTATCCCGCTGCTGCTACGTTATCCTGATCAGAGCCAAAACGAACTGGGAAAGACCTTGTTTTGGATGGAGGGCCAGATCGCCTTGATGGACAGCCGGGAAGTACATGTGTACTTGTGGATATTACTAGGGGCGACCGTATTGCGCATACTAATCACTCCCTTCATTAGAGCTGGCATATATCAAAGCCTGCATACCGATGCGTCTGAACCGCAAAGCCTGTCCTTCTTCAAGGGGATGAAACGCCACGGTATGTCATCGCTATTGTATTACATCATCGAGTTGGGTTTGCTGCTGCTTCCCGCCTTTTGGGTGGTACCGAGACTCTATCCTATTGTAGTAGGAACGTTGCAATCTTCCTCTTACCTGCTGCATTTGTTGCCCTATGCCATGGGGTGGATAGCTTACGGTTGGGTCATTCGGCAGTGCATCCTGTATATGCAGCTGGGCACTGTCAGTGGTCACGCCATACTATCCTCCCTGCTTGCCTTCTTTCGCCAGCTTCTTCCGGCTGTTGGTGTATCCCTGTTGCTCGGTACTTGTGTGTTGCTAGTTTTCGGTCTATTTGGCACCGTGGCGATGATTTGGACGGGTATGTTGGCGCTGATTCTCCAGCAATCGTATCATTTTGTTACCAGTCTGGTCAGGCTGTGGCATATCAGTTCACAGTATCGGCTATGGCACATCGATATCTCCAGCAGAGGCTAACCCCTCACAATATGCTCTCTCCTGTATTTTCAGCTGTCGAAAAAACTTTTTTCTTTCCCGTGCAAACAGCACATAACTGAATACTGTTAACAGAATCTGTTCCTGGAGCGTTAGGAACAGATTTTTTTTGTAACTTTTTGCGATGAAACATTTGCCAAAGCCTGCTGTCTTTGTTACAATAATCGCAGTGAACTGATAGTAACAACTTTGTAATCTTTATTGTAACCTTTATCTTAAAAACATCGTTGTCGTGAATACTGCTCTCCAAGGTGCACATCTTAAGTTAAGCCTAATTCCTGGCACCTAGGAAGCGGGGGAACCAGTTTGGGTGAATTGATCTCGCAACAGAGTGGTCATAGGGGAACCTTCTACCGAATCCTTAAGCTAACCTCGCAGGCATTGGAAGGGGTATATTTTTTTTGAAGAAGAAGCTAACGATCGCAGCCATGGGTCTCGCCATTGCCTTTACATCTTTTACATTCGGTGGCAGCAGTGCATTTGCAGACTCTAAGATGGACCAGGTCATCCAAGATGCCAAAGGAACGAACTACAGAAGCGGAGGCACTACACTCGAGGGATTCGATTGCTCCGGCTTCACAATGTATGTATTCAACAAACTGGGAATTAAACTGCCGCATCAATCTGGATCACAATTCAAAATGGGTTCTTCTGTATCCCGCGATGAAATGAGACCAGGCGACCTGGTGTTCTTCAACACCACAGGAAGAGGCGTTTCCCATGTAGGTATCTTCGTAGGTGAAGGGAAATTCGCCCACTCCTCGACTTCACGTGGTGTAGTAGTTAGCTCACTGAACGAAAATTATTACGCTAACCGTTATGTCGGTGCAAAAAGAATTATGAGCACAGACGCTTACCATTCTGTAGCTTCAGATATTCCTGATGACGACAACGTAGAATAACTACCGCACAGCAAGCTAACCCTAGCCGCAATTTGATTCTGGCCGGAATCGAATTGCGGTTTTTTATGTCCACTACATCAGCAATGATTATCATTACTGACGAACTGACACCTCAAAAGGTTTCAATTTTAGCGAACATCGTCGGTTTTACCGTCACCGCTGGGGGAGCATATGAGCAGTAAATCCTTCTTATTGAATGTATACCCGACTTAGGTACGAAATAAACACGCTTGCCATTCTCCTACAACTTGTCTACAATCTGTGGTTAATGATTGAAGTACCTGCATAAGGAGGAATGGAAAAGTGCCGGCCTCAATATCCAACTACCGGATCGTACCGATGGACGAGCATCAAGCGGCTGAAATCTGTGAGTGGCGCTATGATCCCCCCTACAACATATACGGCTGGCTTCCCTGGGAACAAATGAAGGCACTTGAAGTCGAATTTGGAAGTCCCACGCTTCGCCAAGAGCAATATGTTGCGGTCCTGGACGAAGAGAATGAGCTGACGGGATTTGCTCAATATTTCCCTATGGTCGGTGTGACCCGGCTGGGTCTTGGAATGCATCCCGAAAGATGCGGACATGGCACAGGCTCCGATTTTGTCCGGGCCATTGCCGAGGAAGCCAGACGACGTCATCCGCAGAATGAAATTGACCTAGAGGTTCTCACTTGGAATCAGCGGGCTATCCGAGCCTACAAGGCAGCTGGATTTGAGCTGACGGATACCTATGAACGCCAGACTCCAGATGGCAGAAAGCCGTTCCATTGTATGGTATATCGTCCTGAACAACAGAATCGGGTTCTATAAATAAGAGCGCCTTCACTATACAACCGCGATGTTGTATAACGAAGGCGCTCTTCATATATACGACAGATCATTACAAACTCAATGACTGCTGCGCATTTTTTCGAAAGCTTCATTATATTGTTGGGCTTCCTTAATATCTACGGCCATAATACCGCCATCGTCCCAGGAGGTCAAACGCAGAGTCACGGTCTTGTAATCAATCGTAATAAATGGATGGTGATTAAATGCCTCAGATATAGCGGCAACTTCATCCACGAAGGCAATTCCTTTCATAAAACTGGAAAAATTATATTTCCGAACGATCCAACGTCCTTCCTCCAGTTCCCAGCCCTCCAGCTTCTCCAGATGTGCTTCAATCTCTTCTTGTGTAAAAGGCATGTTACGAACTCCTCCCCGTTTATACGGAAGCCTTTTAGCCGCTTAAATACGGCCAAAACTACGATATATTGGTGTACATATTACCACGGCCCCGTTGATAAATCCATAAAGACGGCCATCAAATCAATGGGACCGACGTCAGCTCCTCGTCCCCGATGAGTACATAGATCCGGTGTTGCTCCGGCTCATAAATCACAACACCGCTGCCTACAGTGATTATGGGCTCTGTACCCAGCGCATAAAATAAGTCTTCTGCCAAAGCTTCATTGACTTCCTGGCGCCCTGCTGGGTCCAGCCTGTCCCAATCTTCTGCTTCCATTTCAAAAAATTCATAGCTATCTGGAATGCGTCCCACAGCCTCTGTCAAATCGTTCAAAATTTGTTCATACTCGCGCCCATGCTTTACTCCCATGCTATTTCCTCCAGTAGTTCAGCGATTCAATACATAATCACTTTATTATACCGGAAATTCGCCCTTAACAAAAAAGAGAGTTTTGTCGATAAATACTATAATCCGTCTCATAATGACGCGCTTGGGGCAAGGACGACCCATGCGGCATGAAAGGATTCAAAATCTATTCTCATGGATGAGGTGTATCATGCAAATTACAACCATTATTGGACTTGTGCTCGGGCTTTTGTCACTGGTCGTCGGGATGATCCTGAAGGGCGCGCCAGTCGTCAATCTGGTCAATAATCCCGCTGCTTACATGATTATTTTCGTCGGAACAGCAGCAAGTATATTCATGGCGTTTCCGATGGATGACATGAAACGGGTGCCAAAGCTGTTTAAAATTATTTTCACCCAGCAGAAATTGCTGGATCGCAAGGAGCTTATCGGTACATTTACTGAATGGGCATCCATTACCCGTCGTGAAGGTCTGCTCGCGCTGGAATCCAAGGTCGAAGAGATCGACGATCCCTTTATGCGCGGCGGTATGCGTATGATTATCGATGGTAATGATCAGGAGTTCGTACGCGATGTTCTGATGGAAGACATTAACGCTACCGAAGATAGACACCGCGCAGGCGCACTAATTTTTTCCCAAGCCGGTATGTACGCTCCAACACTCGGGGTACTCGGTGCGGTTGTAGGTCTGATTGCCGCTCTAGCCGACCTTAGTGACATGGAAAAACTGTCCCATGCCATTGCGGCCGCCTTTATTGCAACGTTGCTCGGTATTTTTACAGGTTATGTCCTATGGCATCCAATGTCCAACAAGCTGAAACGGCTATCCAAAAAAGAAGTGGAACTTAAGTTAATGATGGTCGAAGGTCTGCTTTCGATTCAATCCGGTATCTCAACAATTGCCATCAGCCAAAAGCTAGCAATCTTCCTAACTCCAACCGAACGGGCTTCGATGACCCAGAAGGATGGCGATTCCAGTGAGTAAAAAGAGACATGAACCGCATGAAGAGCATGCTGACGAAAGCTGGCTGTTGCCATATTCCGACTTAATGACCCTTCTGTTGGCTCTTTTCATTGTCTTATTCGGTATGAGCTCGCTCGATGCCAAAAAATTTGAAACTATGGCTCAATCCTTGAGTTCAGCTTTTAGTGGTGGTACTGGCGTGCTGGATCACTCGGCCGCGAATCCGTCGTCACAATCTATGGATATGGGCAAAAATAAAGAAGAGGTATCGCAACCTTTAAAATCGAAAGCCACTTCTACCTCTGATCTGCAGAAGCAACTCGCCCAGCGGGAAGAAGAAGATTTAAAGAAACTTAAAAAACAAATGGATCAGTATATTCAAAATAACGGCCTGTCCACTCTACTGAACACCAAGCTGAACCAATCCCAGCTGATGATCACCATTAGTGATAATGCCCTGTTTTCATCCGGGCAGGCCGAAGTAAAGCCGGAAGCGAGAAAGCTAGCCAAATCCATTTCCAGCATGCTCCAGCAGTTTCCTGGTTATGATGTTATCGTATCCGGTCATACCGACAATGTACCTATTTCCAATAGTCAGTTCCCGTCCAACTTTGATTTGAGTGCCAAGCGCTCGCTCAATTTCTTGCGTATTTTGCTGCTCAATCCGCAGCTCGATCCTACCAAGTTTGTATCCATCGGATATGGCGAGTATCGACCATTGGCAAGCAATCAGACTGGAGAAGGACGCGCCAAAAACCGTCGTGTCGAAATTTCCGTTCTTCGCAAATATCAGAACGGTACACAAGTTATTAGTCCTACCTCAAGCTCGAATGAAGGTTGATCATGAATATGTTATATGAACAAAGGCACCGCCGCATTTTTTATGCAGCTGGTGCCTTTTGATTTAGTGATTCCTGTTGTCTAGCCCTGCCATATAGGAGAACCCAGCGCTGAAGGCTATAAGAAGGCCTCTGGCCTTAGCTAAGCGTATAATCAAGCATCTGGCCCAGTTCCAGCTTTTCAGCCTCTGTTAAATCGCGCCAGGCGCCTTTCTGAAGGGACCCCAATCGAATATTCATGATTCGCAAGCGCTGCAGTTTTTTAACTTCATAACCGAAGGCAGCACACATACGTCGGATCTGACGATTTTTCCCTTCTGTCAGAATAATACGGAATACATACTCAGATACACGTGTTACCTCACAGGGCAGCGTCCGATGACCGAGTATCTTTACACCGCTGGACATCCCCTGCACAAAGGATGGTGTGACTGGACGATCCACTGTTACGATATACTCTTTTTCATGCTTGCCTTCTGCCCGTAAGATCTTATTCACAATGTCCCCATCATTGGTTAATAAAATGAGACCTTCCGAATCCTTATCCAGGCGTCCAATTGGAAATATCCGCTGCGGGTGCCCCACAAAATCGACAATATTGCCTCTAATGTGGCTCTCTGTCGTGCTTGTAATGCCGACTGGCTTGTTCAATGCAATATAGACGTGATCGGACTTATCGCGCAGTGGCTTGCCGTTCACACGGACGTCATCGCCTTCCTCCGCTTGACTGCCCAGCACGGCCACTTCGCCGTTAATCGTCACGCGGCCGCTCTCTACCAGCTTGTCCGCCTCCCGGCGCGAGCAAAAGCCAGTTTCGCTGATAAATTTGTTAATGCGCAACCTGTGTACCCTCCATTTCTACGAACACACTTCCTCCTGCCCCCAGCCCGTTACTCGGGCTTGGCAATCGGAAGCTGCACGAGGGCGGTTGTTCCCTCTCCCTCTATGCTTTCAATATCCAGTGTGCCTTTATGGCTCTGTATAATACGCTGGCTGACCATAAGCCCTAGTCCTGTACCTGTTTCTTTGTTTGTGAAAAAAGGTTCTCCCAGCTTGGATAGCATTTCTGCAGGAATACCCGTACCCTGGTCCCGTATGAAGATTTTAACGCTTTCTCCCTCTAAGAACAAATGAATTGTGATGATGCCGCCTTTACTCATAGCCTCCATGCTATTTTTAAGTAAATTAATGAATACCTGTTTTAACTGATTTTCTTCAGCATATACCAAGGCAGGCTCGTCCGTAACCTGAAGGTTGAATACAATACCCAACAGATGCGCCTGGCTATCTAGCAAAGAAATAACATCACTCACAATATAACGAACATCTTTTTTCTGAAAATGTACTGCCTGTGGCTTTGCCAATATTAAAAACTCGCTAACGATCAAATTGATGCGATCCAGCTCAGACATCATAATATCGTTGTGTTTCATATTCAACACTTGATTTTGCTGCTGTAGTTGTAGGAAGCCACGTAGCGTGGTTAATGGATTACGAATCTCATGCGCTACGCCTGCCGCCAGTTGTCCTACGGTTGTCAGCTTCTCTGATCTACGTAGCAGTTCCTCCATCCGGTTACGCCCTGTGATATCACGCGAGACACAGATAAAGCCTAAGATTTCGCCTTGTTCATCCAGAATAGGTGAAGTACTCATACTAATCTCTACTGTACTTCCATCCTTACGCATTCGTAGGGTCTCGCTTGATACGATGCTTTCTCCCTGAAGCAGGCTCTCCTTCTGAAATTCATACTCCTCCTGTTGCTGCGGAGGCACAAACTCCAGCTTACGGCCAACCAATTCTTTCTTGGTCCACCCGTACAAAGCTTCGAAGGCATGGTTGACCCGAACAACACGATCCTCCTGATCGGTTACATGAATTGCATCTGCCGTCTGATTAATAACCGATTCTAGATGCTCCTTTACAGAACGGTTTTCTTCATACATTTGTTCAAGTCTTCTCGTATACATCCCCAGGTTGTAGGCCATCGCATTGATGCGCTCACCCAGCTGTGCAAGCTCATGGCCGCCCTTAATTTCTAGCCGTGTATCAAAATGGCCGTCAGCCATCTCGTTCACTTTTCCCAATATCGACTGAATCGGACGGACAAATAGGCTGGCGAGCACATAGCTTCCAATGATCACAACCTCCAATAGAACAATGGAAATAGCAACTAAACTGATTAATTGCTTGGATATAACAGAAGCGATTGTATCATAATTCATGACAATACGAATGACATAGGAATCACGGTTTGTCGGATAAAAAGGTATGTAACTGACAAGCACCCGTTCGCCTTTAATATAACAATCTTGTACGATACTCTCTCCCGAAAGGATCGCCCTGGACACAGCCAAACGATCCTCAGGCACTCTCGTTAGTTGATACGTGCCGAATTGGATCGGTTCGTTGTACATGTAGTAGTGTTTTCGATCGTTACCGTTCTTGTCCATCGTAGCGCCACCAAAGGTTGCAGGGTTGATTCCTGTTATCTCCAAAATGCGATAATCCACTTGCTGAGTCTGCTTCACAATCTCAGCTGGGCTCAGGATAGGTATAAAATCCTGGACTGAAGTATCCTGGAAGGATATTCGAATTAAGTAGTTACGTTTTTGGTCATAATAAAATCCCCATTTATTAATATGTGAGGAACCTGAATCTGTGTAATCAAAAGAACTGGTCCAAAAATGATCTAGGTTCTGACCATGCGCCATGGCCACCTGTCCATGTTTATATAATTGGTCAACTGCATTTTTCCAATACCCCATTAATGGATCGGATGACGTTAGCTCTTTAGGATTCGAAGATTTGACAACCTTATATCCCTGTCCATCTCGGATCATCAACGAGATATTAATATCCCTGTGGAGTGTAGCTATCTGTTGTAGCTGTTCCTGCTGGATATTACGAATATCGGGATCGAGCTGATTGGCAGCCAACGTAGCAGAAAGCCACAGATTATATCCGAGCTGCTTGTCAACGGCCTCCCAGCTATGTCGGGTTTGTTCGATAGCTCCTCCGATGATTTTAGCCGTCAGAACCATTTTGGTTTCACTGTCACTTCTTAGATTTTCGTGGGTCGTGTAGTAATTGAGTGCGATGTTTAACAATAGGATAAACAGGACCGACCCCGACAAAATGATCGTTATTCTGATTTTTATCGACACACTGATTTCTCACCTCTTGCCGTATGCTGGCGATTACTGGCAATTGCTAACTCAATGATACCGTAATAGTGCCTGGGATACCAGCATTTACATTTACCGGATATACATAAATACACACCCTGTGAACAATGTTGTCAATAGGCGAGCATTTACCTACAATGTATTAAGATAATCATCCACATATAGTCCACAAATACACAGATGTTATTATAAACTGTGGATAAATCTGTGGACAAGTATGGTGTTATCCACAATTTTATTCACATCATGTTAACAACGGAATACTTGTTCGTTGGATAATTCCGCGTTTGAAAGGAGCATTTTCCCAGTGACCATTATGGATCACGCCTATTGGATGAGAGAAGCCATTCAGGAAGCGTACAAGGCAGAAGCGTTGGGTGAAGTCCCCATCGGAGCTGTCATTGTAAAAGATAATGAAATCATCGGTCGCGGCTACAATTTGCGCGAGACCGACACCGACCCAACTGCACATGCAGAGATGGTTGCCATCCGGCAGGCCAGTGAGCATTTGGGCGCTTGGCGCCTGCTGGATTGCAGGCTGTATGTCACTTTGGAGCCGTGTCCGATGTGCGCTGGAGCCATTGTGCAATCACGCGTCCCCCATCTAATATACGGCACCACAGATCCCAAGGCGGGTTGTGCAGGCACGCTAATGAATTTATTGCAGGAGCCTCGGTTCAATCATTGTACAGAAGTAACCCGCGGTGTACTTCAGGAAGAATGTGCCTCCATGCTAACAAACTTTTTTCGGCAGCTCCGGCAAAAAAGAGCGGCTGCCAAATTGTCTCCTCCTTCATCTCCATCCTGAGGAGGAAAAGTCCAAAGCTCTTCATCTCACTGCTAATTCCGCGTGAAAGGAGATTACCTTATGCCTATGAGCTTGTATAATACGCCTCAAGGTATCTTTTTACGTCCCCTAAGCTTGGAGGATGGCGAAGTCCTTCTCGCCCTTAGACTTCGAAATAGGGACTCTCATGCGCCCTATGAGCCACTGTATGAGGATTCATTTTTCACTTTAAAGAAACAACAGGATTACATCCGTGAGAGATTGCGTCAAGCGGAAGAAGATCGAGGGTACTTGTTTGGTATCTTTCTCTTAAAACAAGAACGGCTGATAGGTTACATCTCCATTTCCAATCTGGTGCGTGGAGTTGGACAATTCGCCGACGTCGGCTATATGATGGATCAACATGAGCAGGGTAAGGGACATATGACGGCCGCTTTAAAGTTGATCATACAGTATGCCTTCCGTGCCTTATCTCTACATCGTCTCCAAGCAGGTACCCTTCTGCATAATGATCGCTCACAACGTGTATTACAGAAGTGTGGCTTTCAACCGGAAGGTATTGCTCGCAAGCTGGTACAGATTCAGGGCGAATGGCAGGATCATCAGATGTTCGGGATTCTAGCTGAAGATGACGTGTGACGAATCTGAACAACTGCACAGAGGACAACTTAATCATGAACAAAAAAACCGCCCGGCCTATGCCGAGCGGTTTTCTTACATCACATTCGAAGAAATGATGTTTGTAATCCTGTCATCCTCTGTTTAAGGAGATACAGTTTGCATTTTTTGTTGTAGTTGTTCGATAGTGAGGACTTGGTCCGCTGTTGGAATCCCCACTTTAAATGATGCTTTTTCATTGATTTTGCTGTATTGCGAATAGCCTGTTACAGACAACTTCACATTATCTTTCGTAGAAGGATCATTCACTTCCACGTTCGCATTCAGATCCTGATACACAGGAACGTTATCCTTGTTCAAAGCAGTGTTAATGTCAAACTGTTTCACTGTCAAATAGTTCTTCAACTCATCCAGCTTTTTGCTAACTTCGCTGGTGTTGGATTGCAGTTCTTTTTTCGCTTCAGCCAGTTCTTCCTTCTTCACTTGAAGCATGCCAGCATATTCGTCTTTAGACATTATATCCAGGACCTTAGGAAGCGCCTTAGTGATAAATGTATTGGTCGCTTGCTTCACGTTATCGTTCGTGATTTTAAACTGAACCACTTGTTTAGCTTCAACGCCTTGCGGCAATTTAGCATCTTTAGGATCAATATCAAAGAAATACGTAGCTTGATCATACTCGCCCATGATCGCAGCAATCACTTCGTTCGCAAATTTCTGAGATTTTTCCTGATCCATGGTTGCAGGGTTAAATTCTTGTCCCGTTTGTTTAGCCAGTTCTTGTGGATCAATGAGCAGGAATTTACCTACAACATCCTGTGGAAGCGGGTAAAATGGAATATTAGGAATTTTAACGTACAATTTATCTTTAGTCATTACCATTGGAATCGTAAAGCTAGTAGAAAGATCACCTTTCAAATGAATGCCAAGCGTCATTTCAGATTGGAAAGGCTCCTTTTGGTATACGCCATCCAGTGTAATATCAGCATTTTTCAGCATGCTAGTTACCATTGCACTTTGCTCAGCTGGCACAGAAGCGGAGGTAATTGTCAGTTCCTTAACGGTAAATTGACTTTTGGATTCATAGGAATTCAACTTCATCGCATTTGCTGTACCAGTCGTAACAGCTTCCTTCGGTTCTAACTTCTTGCTACAACCTACCAGCGCTACCGTCATTAGCAACACCATAGTGAGGACCAAGACGGATAATTTTTTACTCATTGTGTAGATTCTCTCCTCTCATAATTAACCCCTTTTTTTATGCTAACAAAAAAATACACACCCTCTATTTTAACTCATATTCATAAACGGCGAAACACTTATTGGAAAATTTTCTTGCAATAAGCACAAAGACACCCTGGCTCTCTAACCAGGGTGTACTATACTTCTTAATATTTTTAGGAGAAAAGTCTGACTGCTTATGAACCTTGTCTGTTATGGTGATCCACGTGATTGCGCTGTTTCACCTTCTTGGAACCGGATAACGGCTCTTGTTGATGACTACGCTCACGCTTTTCGTTACTTCCACCAGAATCCTGAGCCTCGGGAACAGGAACAGCTCTAGGTTTGCCCATTTACGCATCCTCCATTCTCAGTCTAAATTATTGGCACATCAACGAATCCGTTTATTACCATTTAAAATAGGACTATAGATGGTTCAGATCTTCCGTTTTATCGTGATTCAGTGAATCCTGATGACGACGATCATTACGATCCTGCTGCACTTGCTGTGCCTGATGACTATTGACTGGACGTTGTTCCAAATCATCGACAATGTTGGACAGGTTTTTATCCAATCCGTTTTTGGCCTTGGTCATGTAACCTTCCTCCTCATTCCTTCATGACTACGAGTGCGTTAATGACTGTAATGTTTGGGCGCATTGGTGAATGTGCCGCGTATAATCGGACACCAGCTGTTGAATGATATCTGTTCGTTCATCCACAGACCGTCCGTCACGCTCTACATCGACTAAGCTAACCTGTACCTCCCGAGAATCTACATACGTACATGCAAAGTTAAAGGAGTACATTTGTCGGCCTTCTACCTCGATATGGATTCGTATAGCCCGGTTATCAGCTTCATCTGCCTGTACCTGTGATTTATCCCCTGAATTCAAAAGAATCGGCAGTTGTTCCTGCCAGGCCTCTACCAGCTTTTGCTGATCTACTGTCATTTCTCGATTCATGCCAGCACCTCCACATCTGATAACGTGTGAAAAAAACAGGTTTTTTATACAACAAAAAAGCCATTCTTCACGATCCTGATCATTAGCATATAGAGCCTAATGTACCAGCTATCAGATTCGAATGGCTTGGTTTTATTTAGAATATGGCGGAGAGGATGGGATTCGAACCCATGTGAGCTTGCACTCTAACGGTTTTCAAGACCGCCCCGTTATGACCGCTTCGGTACCTCTCCAGGTGGTAAATGGATAAAGCTGCTTCCCTCTATTAAACAACTCAGGCGCAACAAAATTATTTTACCACAGAATTTTTAAGAATGCAAGGCTTACTGTTTAGGAGTTATAACCTCAATGCCTCGCATGTATGAACGTAGCACTTCGGGAATCACAATGCTTCCGTCCTCTTGCTGATAGTTCTCCAAAATAGCAGCTACAGTCCGTCCTACAGCCAATCCTGAACCGTTCAGTGTATGTACAAATTCAGGCTTTGCCTTCGCATCTGGACGAAACCGGATGTTTGCACGACGCGCTTGGAAGTCTTCAGTGTTGGAACAGGAAGAAATCTCACGGTACATGCCGCTCTCCGGCAACCATACTTCCAGATCGTACGTTTTGGCAGACGTAAAACCCATATCTCCTGTGCAAAGTGCCAGCACCCGATATGGAAGTCCAAGCAGCTGCAAAACACGCTCAGCGTTATTCGTCATTTTCTCTAATTCTTCATAAGAGGTATCTGGGTGAACCAGCTTGAGCATTTCCACCTTATTGAATTGATGCTGACGAATCAAGCCACGTGTATCACGCCCTGCTGATCCTGCCTCTGAGCGAAAGCAAGAGCTGTATGCCACATAATATTTAGGAAGCTGATCTGCATTCATAATCTCTTCACGGTGGTAGTTCGTTACCGGAACTTCGGCCGTAGGAATAAGATAATACTCGGTATCACGCAGTTTAAACAGATCCTCTTCAAACTTCGGAAGCTGACCCGTTCCGTACAGACTGTCCCGATTTACAATGTATGGAGGTAGCATTTCTTCATAACCATGCTCACTGCTGTGCAGATCCATCATAAAGTTAATTAGCGCACGTTCCAATCGCGCTCCCAGTCCCTTATAGAACGTAAAACGAGAACCCGTCACCTTAGCTGCAGCCTCAAAATCAAGAATATCTAGATCCTGAGCCAACTCCCAATGCGCTTTGGGTGTAAAAGAAAACTCGCGCGGCTCCGACCAGCGGCGAATTTCCACATTATCCTCTTCCGAAGCGCCTACAGGCACAGTCTCATTAGGAATATTAGGAATCGACATCACCAGTTCGTCGATCTGAACTTCCAGTTCCCGCACTTGCTCATCCAATTCTTTAATACGATCGGAGACCTGGCGCATTTCAGCAATAAGATCATCCGCATTTTCCTTATTCTTCTTCAACTTGGCTACTTCACCAGATACGACATTCCGACGATTTTTGAGTCCTTCACTTTCCTGAAGCAACTCACGACGGCTTACATCCAGATCTGTAAAACCATTAATCAGATCCAGAGATTTACCTCTGTTCTGTAAAGCTTTCTCAACCCGACCAAGCTCATTACGCAAAATCTTTATATCTAACACAGGTGATCCCTCCTACACTACAAACCTGACTTTCCGCTATCCGCGGACCATATCCACAAAATACTGATGTAACCGGTAATCGTCTGTTAATTCCGGATGGAAAGATGAAGCCAGCAGATGACCCTGACGGGCTGCTACAATCTCGCCGTTATACTCAGATAGCACATCTACTCCCATTCCGACAGATTGTATTAAAGGCGCGCGTATAAACACCGCACGAACCGGCTCCTCAATCCCTTTAATGTTCAAGTCAGTTTCAAAGCTTTCTCGTTGGCGACCAAAGGCATTACGCGATACTGTAATATCCATGAGTCCCAAATGTGCTTCTTCCTGTCCTTGAATCGTTTTGGCCAGTACAATCAATCCCGCGCAAGTGCCAAATACAGGCTTCCCTTGATTGGAAAATTGGCGTATAGCCTCTATAAAATCATACTTGCGCATTAGCTTACCGATAGTGGTGCTTTCACCACCGGGAATGATAAGACCGGACAGCTCATCGAGCTGTTCGATCTTCTTCACTGCTATACCTTCAGCACCCGCACGTTCAACACTTCGTATATGCTCAGCTACAGCGCCTTGCAGCGACAATACACCTATTTTCATGCCGGTCCCTTCTTTCTTACCAACCACGATCTTGCATGCGCTCATGCGACGCCAGTTTGGAAATTTCAATGCCTTTCATAGGAGTCCCCAAATTCTTGGACACTTCTGCAATCAGCTTGTAATCCGTATAATGAGTGGTCGCTTCCACAATGGCCCGCGCAAATTTCTCAGGACTATCCGACTTGAAGATACCAGAACCTACAAATACACCATCAGCGCCTAAATGCATCATCAACGCAGCATCTGCAGGTGTTGCTACACCGCCCGCTGCGAAGTTAACCACTGGAAGCTTACCAAGCTCATGCACTTCCAACAGCAGCTCATAAGCAACTCCGAGGTTTTTCGCTTCTGCATACAGCTCGTCCTTTGACAGGTTTTGCACCTTGCGAATTTGACCATTGATAAAACGCATGTGACGAACAGCCTCAACAATATTTCCAGTTCCCGGTTCACCCTTTGTACGGATCATAGATGCGCCTTCACCGATACGACGCAATGCTTCCCCTAGATCCTTGGCTCCACAAACAAATGGAACGGTGAACTCCCGCTTATCGATGTGGAATACCTCATCCGCAGGTGTCAATACTTCGCTCTCATCGAGGTAGTCAACACCTAGAGATTCCAGTACCTTTGCCTCAACAAAGTGACCAATACGAGCCTTAGCCATAACAGGAATAGAAACAACCTTCATTACCTCTTCCACAATCGTAGGGTCAGCCATGCGAGCAACCCCACCCGCTGCACGGATATCCGAAGGCACTCGTTCAAGAGCCATTACGGCTGTAGCGCCTGCTGCCTCAGCAATTTTAGCCTGTTCAGCGTTCATGACATCCATGATTACGCCGCCTTTTTGCATCTCTGCCATACCTCTTTTTACACGCGAAGTTCCCGTTTCCATGTCGTTGCCTCCTGTAAGGGTTACGTTTAGATTTCTAACTTAAGATTTTACCGTACGAACGCCAAATACACAATCATTTCAAGTTGCAAAATAAGTAATGCAGAACAGGTTAGACCGGTTAGCGTTTCATCTTTAGAAGAGATTTTTAATTCCCTGGAACAAATCGCCGAAGAAATCACCAATTGCCCGGAAAAGCATTCGGAACCAACCGCCCTCTTCTACTGCTGTAGTTGTAACCAAATCAACAGTTTTCGTCTGGCCTTTATCCACGCCATCCGTTTTGTATGTGTACGTAATCGTTCCGACTTTTGCCCCTTGCTTCAAAGGTGCCACGAGAGAGCTTGCTGGTGTTATATTCGTTGTAAAGGTTACCTTAGGATTGCTCGCACCCTTAGGCACGATAAAACTTACTGCATCTTTTGTGACGATCGGCACTTCTGTTTCCGTACCTTTGGTCACAGGCACATTCTCAACACCTTTAACCACCGTCTTTGGAGCCACAACCTGCTTCACTTCAAAGTTATCAAAGCCATAGTTCAGCACTTTAGCCGTCTCTGTAAAACGGTGTGCATCAGAGTCAGCGCCCATAACTACACTGATGAGACGCATTCCATTACGTTCAGCCGTACCTGTAAAACAGTTTCCAGCATTAGCCGTATGACCTGTTTTCATTCCGTCTAAACCTGGATAAGCGAATTTTCTAAAGTTAGTAATATTTTTGTTCGCTTCCAGCATCCAGTTATAGTTAATAATCGGTGCTTTATCGGTTGGACGGAATTTGTACGATTGAATTGTGGTAAACCGTGTATAATCTGGATGGTCCTTAATGATGTAACCTGCTAGAGTAGCTGCGTCTCTCGCAGTCATCACAGTTTCCCGGTCTGTGTCCGGCTGAAACCCTGCAGGCATATCCTTGCGATCCAAACCAGTCGAGTTGATAAAATACGTATTTTTCATACCCATTTTCTGAGCTGTTTCATTCATTAGTTTCACAAAATCCTGCTCGGTTCCAGATACGCGTTCAGCAAGAGCTACTGTTGCATCATTGGCAGAACCTACTGCCATGGCAATATAAAGCTCTTCTACCGTATGTTGATCCCCTTGAGCCAAAAAAATACGTGATCCGATACTCTTAGAAGCATTCTCGTTCACTGTAACCTTATCCGTCCACTTAAGTTTGCCTTGCTTAACCTGCTCCGCTACGATGTACTCTGTCATCATTTTGGTCATACTGGCTGGCGGGAGCGGCTCATCTGGATTCATAGAGAGCAAAACCTGCCCAGTGGAAGGCTCAATCAAAATAGCTGAACGAAGTGCCAGACTAGGGGGGTTAATAGAACCTGTTCCCGTGATATTCGTTGCTTCTGTTGCCGCTCCAGCAGCAAAAGTAGCCACGCTTGAATCGAAATTGCCTACAACAGGTAAAGCTGACATATACATCATATTAAGCACCATGACTGCAGTCACACTCTTTTTAATCATGCTGCGTTTATTATTTTTCTTAAAATTGTTCGCTTTCAAATGAATACAAACTCCTCTCGTACCTCAACCCGATCCGCTATGTATAACGAGACGGTGGTTACAGCCTTTACTTGGCCAAAGAATTAATGTTTTAGTATTATACAATTTAGTGTCATTTCGTTTCCTAAGATATAGCTTGTCATGAGCATTCTGTGCTCGAATCTTCTTAACTGGTAGGAATCGTCCAAAATACCTAAGCGTCCTAATTCATCAATAACCTCATGAGAAGGCGGACACTTGTCTATTCTATCACAGGGGTATCTCTAAAAAAAGACAGGCAGAGCGAAATGCGCTCTGCCTGTCGTCAAGTCTATTACAGCCGAACTTTATAGAGAGTAGTTTGGTGCTTCTTTCGTAATCTGCACATCATGCGGATGGCTTTCGCGCAGACCTGCACCTGTAATACGGATAAAGCTTGTATCGTTTCGAAGCTCCTCAATATTAGCAGTACCACAATATCCCATACCGGAGCGAAGACCGCCCAACAGCTGGTGAACAGTGTCAGAAAGTGGCCCTTTATAAGCAACGCGTCCTTCTATACCTTCTGGTACCAATTTCTTGTCGTCATCTTGGAAATAACGATCTTTACTACCTTGCTTCATCGCAGCCATAGAGCCCATACCACGATATACTTTGAAGCGACGTCCTTGATAAATTTCCGACTCGCCTGGGCTTTCTTCCGTACCTGCAAAAAGACTTCCCAGCATTACTGCAGAGGCCCCTGCCGCAATGGCCTTTGTAATTTCACCAGAGTATTTAATACCGCCATCTGCAATAATCGGAATATTATATTCACGTGCTACTGTTGCACAATCATAAATAGCTGTTATTTGTGGAACACCAATCCCTGCAATTACGCGTGTTGTACAGATAGAGCCTGGACCAATACCGACCTTAACGACCGATGCTCCTGCTTCAATCAATTCGCGCGTTCCGTCACCTGTAGCTACATTACCTGCTACAATCGTCAGGTCAGGATATGTTTTACGCAACTCGCGGACTGCTTCAATAATGTTAATATGATGGCCATGAGCGGAATCCACAACAATCAAATCCACACCAGCTTTTACAAGTGCTTCAGTCCGTTCAAACGTATCCTTGGAAATGCCGACAGCCGCACCGACCAGAAGACGCCCTTGTGCATCCTTCGCTGCGTTCGGAAATTGAATAGCTTTCTCAATATCTTTGATGGTGATCAAACCTTTGAGGTAGTTCCCTTCATCGACCAGTGGAAGCTTTTCAATTTTATGCTTTTGCAAAATGACTTCCGCTTCTTGTAAAGTCGTGCCTACTGGTGCAGTTACCAGTTCTTCCTTCGTCATGACTTCACTAATTTTAAGATCAAAGTCGTGAATAAAGCGAAGATCACGGTTAGTAATAATACCCACCAATTTGTTCTCTTCGTTTACAACAGGCACACCGGAAATACGATATTTACCCATAACGGCCTCAGCATCGGATACCAAGTGATCCGGAGTCAATGAGAATGGGTTGGTGATAACACCGCTCTCTGAGCGTTTAACCCTATCTACCTCTACCGCTTGCTGTTCAATCGACATATTTTTATGAATAACACCAATACCGCCCTCACGAGCCATCGCAATTGCTAACACTGCCTCAGTAACAGTATCCATACCAGCACTCATTAAAGGAATGTTCAGCTTCACGTTATCACTCAAACGAGTTGCTACGCTTACTTCTTTGGGCAGTACCACCGACTTACGAGGTACCAACAAAACATCGTCAAAGGTAAGGCCTTCCTTACCGAATTTATCTTCCCACACCAAGATGATCCTCCTTCAAAATGTTTAGTCTGTATTGGTCTTGTTGTCTGTCCGACATGGACAAATCAAGGCTCTCTGAAAATATATTATTGCAATCTTAGCAAAGCGGTATAGGGGTGTCAAGCCTTCATCAACAGCCCTAACCCGTAGTATTTCCCTGTACAAACAACTGTACTCCTACGAAGGACAACCATTATAAACAAACGGTTTAAAGGTACCTCTCTACTTACAAAAGCATATTTCACTTTGAGTAAGCAACAAAGGAGTAAGAATATAAATAAATTCACTTATATAAAAAAATATACAAAAGAGGACCATGATCTCAGTAAGATCGTGGTCCTCTTTAGTTGTTGCTTGGCAACGTCCTACTCTCCCAGGACCCTGCGGTCCAAGTACCATCGGCGCTGGAGGGCTTAACGGTCGT
>NZ_JAAMNS010000025.1:0-62103 GCF_011066175.1 Paenibacillus sp. EKM211P | reverse complement strand
CGCTCGACTTGCATGTATTAGGCACGCCGCCAGCGTTCGTCCTGAGCCAGGATCAAACTCTCCATTAAAGACCAACCAAAGTCGGTTTATCGAAAGAGCGATTAGCTCATGTTGAAACTGACGAGATAAAATATCTCTTTGTTTGATTTTGCGAACAAAATCATTTACTCACTCGTTGTTCAGTTTTCAAAGATCAAACCTTCATTATATCTCACTTTGTTTCACCATCGCATCTCAGCGGCGACTTTTATAATATATCATCTCTTTTTGAATTTTGCAAGAGTTTTTTTAATTCTTTTTTCGAGCAAATCCTTCAAAAAGGAACGAAAATTAATTTAACATGAATATTGAATAGAGTCAATACTTTTTTTGATATCAGAAAGTATATTTACTTCCTGATATCTCGGTCTGATATAGTTCTTCTTTATCTTATCATTGTTTGGTTTGCGGGACACGGCCTCTGCGTGCATATTTGGATAGTTCCTTAGCGGGTGCAAAACGGGCATACATGCGGAAAACTGTTTTATATCGAAGTGCTATAGCATAACGGATATCCTGGTCCAATCGGGTATCGCTCATATCAAGCAGCATTTCATCTAGTTCCTTACGAAGAACATAGTCAAGTTCCTTGCATTCTTTTTCATTAAACAGCATTCCCAACATATGACCATACTCCCTTATCAGCAGATTATATAGTACTTATATTTGCCCAATTAATTGTTCCAAACTTTACCTGTTTTTAAACTCAACTGCTAAGGTTTCAAACTTACTCCAAGTAATCTTTAATCTTTTTCTTTACGCTCTCCCCTTTGTTATGTTCAATTTTCGGGAAATATATAAATAATTGGCCATATTATTTTAATGCGACAATAAACGATAAGTTATGCCGCTCTCAATCGCAGCTGCTATAAACAGAAAGATGACAGACCATATTGACACGGTCAACGTTTGTTTCAAAAAAACCTCCCACGATGGGCCAGTACCTTTGCGTTTTAGTCCTATGCTTGTACCTAGGGTAGATATTATATTGACTCCAAACTTCAATCCGAAGGCACAGGCGATAATTAAAACAGGCAATTCAATCACACCATGAGGCAATAATCCTTTTACGACAATTTCATACATACTTCTTCCCATATCTGTCTGCAGGTGTACTACGAAACCTAAAACCATTCCGTTCACAATCAAAAATATAAACGGTACGATTCCAAAAAGAGCCCCGGTATATATAACCAGCACGCATTTAATTGCATTATTGAAAAAGATAAACACAAAAAAACTCCATTGTGGATGCTCAGAGTTCTGCAATCGTTGCGCCACTCCCCCCAGTCCCTCCATTTGTTGTGCCAACATAGCCTGAATAACACCTGTACTTAACCATCCCACTACAATACTTGCGCAGAAAAAAAGTGCAGCGATCAAAATTAGCCGTCTTGTCGTGCGTAAATCATAAAAAAATGCTTTTAGTCCCATTTGTTGATGCCTCCTATTAGTCCAATGGAATAATTGACAACCCCTGGCATAGCTTTAAGTAAACAAGCACTTCTAGGATGAAAGGGGCATTAACCATGAATTCTTTTTTCTATGTATTGAACGGCAAAAAAATCAAGCGATTCTTGATCGTAATGGCAGCGGCCATCTTTACTGCTGGAGTCATTTATGTAGAAACCGATAATGTTACGGTCTTTTCCGAGGAAGCGCCAACTGCCATTTACAGTGTACCAACGGATAAAAAGCTGATCGCTCTCACCTTCGACATTAGCTGGGGGGATAAGCGTACTGCTCCCATTTTAAAAGTTCTCGAAGATAAAAAAGTGACCAAGTCCACCTTTTTTCTTTCTGCCCCTTGGAGCAAAACACATCCAGAACTCGTGAATCAAATTAAAGAAAGCGGATTTGAGATTGGCAGTCATGGCCATAAACACGAAAATTATAGCAGCTTAAGCGATGAAGAGATTCGTAAACAGATTTCAACGGCTCATACCACATTAACCGAGCTGACTGGACAATCCCCGAAGTTAATCCGCATGCCTAATGGTGACTTTGACAAAAGGGTACTTCAAGTTGCCAGCACTTTAGGATACAAAACCATTCAATGGGATACTGACTCCCTGGACTGGAAAAACCCTGGTACGCAGGTCATCATCGACCGTGTTATAAATAAAGCTCATCCCGGTGATATCGTCCTTCTTCATGCCAGTGATTCTTGCAAACAAACTCATGAAGCGTTGCCCATCATTATCGACAAGTTGCGGGCACAAGGCTATGAATTCGTGACTGTATCCGAACTGCTTCAACAGGGTACAGTAAAAGGTAAAGAGGTTCGCGATCAAGCTCTGGGTCTTTAAGGAGTTATTTTACATCGTTCTCAGCTAAAAACCAAAAACAACTCGACATATTTCTCCCCAATCATCCGCATACTATCCACATTCATGATAAAGGAGGAATACGGCCATGAATTGGACTCGTTTGCGATTTGTTAGCATGGTATGCGTGCTGGGCGTTGCACTGAGCGGCTGCGGCTCGGATCAGGGTTCTGCACCTCCCCAGACCAGTTATAAAGAGATGAAAACGATGGTTGTCGATATCTTGAAAAGTGATGATGGAAAAAAAGCCGTAGAAGAAGCTTTAACCGGGGAAAAAGAGGGGCAATCCGGTCAAAGTGGTGGAGGAGGTGGAGCTGGGGGCAGCATGGGAATGAAAATGCTTATGCCCACGCAATCCGCTGAACAGATGAAAATCGCAGTAAAAGATACTTTAATCTCACCCGAATATAAAAAAGAAATCGAAAAAATTATGACTGATCCGCGTTTTGCCGGAGAATTTGCCAAAGCCATCAACAGTCAAAGCAAACAGCTTCATATGCAGCTTATAAAAGACCCTTCTTACCAAAAATCAATTGAAGAGATGCTAAAATCGCCAGAACTGACCAAGATGTATATGGACTTAACTAAAACCCCGGAATATCGCAAGCAATCTATGACAGTCATGCATGATGCTATGCAGAATCCGATTTTTCGGCTTGAGGTCATGAATTTACTCAAAACTGTTGTGCAAGAAGAACTTCAACCTAAGGTTGAGAAAAAAGGCGGAGAGCAAGGTGGATCCGGGGATCAAAAGCAAGATGGTGGTGGTGGTGAAGGAGAACAAGGTGGTGGTGAAGGAGGTCAAGGAGGAGGTCAGTAAAAAAAAAGGCTGGTTCAACAACCAGCCTTTTTTATTATTCAGAATCCATGTGCAGCCCGGTAATTTGGGCGGCTATATCATTATAAATAGCTCCTGTCGCCGACTCCGATTTATATACGGATGGAGAAAAATCGGCTTCTGACGGATGATTATCTGGGATACCCAGCGGAATTTGTGCCAAAAGTTTCGTATGAAGTGTTTCTGCCAACATAGCCCCGCCTCCCCGTCCAAAAACATAGTCTTTTTCTCCAGTGGAGGACACATAATAGGACATGTTCTCCACGACGCCTATGACCTTATGATCCGTTTGAAGGGCCATTGCCCCTGCACGTGCAGCTACAAAAGCTGCCGTCGCATGCGGAGTAGTGACAATGATTTCTTCACTCTGCGGAATCATTTGATGTACGTCAAGCGCTACATCACCAGTACCTGGTGGTAAATCGAGTATCATATAGTCCAGCTTGCCCCATTCGACATCACTAAAAAACTGTCTAAGCATTCTCCCCAGCATGGGACCTCTCCAAATAACAGGATTGTTTTCTCTCACAAAAAAGCCCATGGACATGATTTTGATACCAAATCGTTCCACTGGCTGAATGATACCATCTTCGACAGAAGGTACGTCCTCTACCCCAATCATATCCGGCACACTGAATCCATAGATATCAGCATCAATTAAACCCACTCGCTTACCCTGTCTGGCTAGAGCTGCCGCCAAATTCACAGCTACTGTCGATTTTCCGACACCACCTTTTCCGCTTGCAATGGCAATAAATCGTACGCCAGATGCTGGATTAAGCAGCTCATGTTCTTCCATACCGACAGCATGTCCTTTGGTCAAAACCGGATCAGCTACCTCCTCGGTATCCTCTCCATTTTGTATAGCTGACTTTTCAGACTCAGATGCCTCACGAATACGAATATGCACGTGACTTAATCCCGCCTTTTCTAACGTCTGCCGGATTTCCCGATCCAGTTCCGTTCGAGTCTCTTCTTGGCTATCCAGGGTAATAGCAGTCAATGATACCCGATCCTCTTTAACAACCACATCCCGAATAAAATGGAGGTCAACCAAACGGCGTCCCGTTTGAGGCTCTCGCACCTGCTGAAGTAGCTCTATAACTTGCTCTCTCGATTGCATGAATAATCAGCACCTCTGCTTTATTGATTTACGTAGTGGTAAACACTTACAGTATACCACTATCTGGCTTCAGGTGCTGATGAGGTTGCCTTTTCCCCGGCACTGTAACGCAAAATCCCTTTATATATAGATGCGGCCACTTGTCTCTGATAGTTCTCGTCACTGAGTCGTCTGGCTTCCTCTGGATGGGACAAAAATCCGACTTCTACAAGAGCTGCCGGCATTTTGAGTGCCTTTAATAAATAGACCGTGTTTACGGTCTTAGCCACTCTGTCCGTATTTTCCAGGTTGCGCTTGATTTCTTCCTGAATTAAGGATGCCAAATTCTCGTTATCTGCATGATTAGGTACGAAAAAGGTCTGGGCTCCACTCCAACGGCTCGACGGGATACTGTTCATATGAATACTTAAAAAGAGGTCCGCTTGCTGCTCCTCAATCATACGTACCCGTTGCTTTAAATCCTCCGTTTTTCTTCTGGAATAGCCTTTTGTTTCTTGCTGCGCCAGATCGCGATCATCCTCACGTGTCATGACGACAACTGCCCCTGCTTGCTGTAAATAATCTCGCAAATAAAAAGCGATCGCCAAATTAATATCCTTTTCAATGACCCCCTCTTTGCTAACCGCTCCTCCATCAGGCCCTCCGTGTCCGGCATCTATAGCAATTACCTTACCAGTAAGCGGTAGACTCCAATGAATCCACGCTCTCGAAGCAGGTATCTCATACAATGTCAGCATGATGAATAGAACAGCGAGACAACAGCCTAACAGCATTTTTTGCAGCGTCCGATAGCGAATCCACAGTGTGACCTCTTTTTTACGATTGTTTTTTTGCATAACAAAACGCCTCCGTCCTATACAGATACTAATAATCTATATGGGACGAGGCGTGTAGTTAGTACAACTCAGGCATGAACATATTCTTTCATACCTTCAATCAGCACTTGAGCGACTTCTGGGCGTGTAAATTCCGGTGGCGGACAAACCCCGGAGCGTAACAATTCCCTCACTTTGGTGCCAGAGAGCGTCAAATGATGCTCCTTGGGATGTGGGCATGTTTTACTTGAGGCCATATTTCCACATTGGGTGCAGTAAAAGCTGTGTTCAAAAAACAACGGGGTAATCCCCAGCTCTTCAGGTGTAAAGTGCTTGAAAATTTCCTGCGCTTCATAGGTACCGTAATAGTCCCCTACACCCGCATGATCTCTTCCGACAATAAAATGAGTGCAGCCGAAGTTCTTCCGCACAATAGCATGGAAAATGGCCTCTCTAGGACCAGCGTATCGCATGGCAGCAGGAAAGACCCCCAGAAAGGCTCGATCAGCCGGATAATAGTTGTCCAGCAACACTAGATAGCTCTTCATACGCACATCTGCTGGAACGTCATCTGACTTGGTCTCTCCAACAAGTGGATTTAGAAATAAAGCATCCACAATTTCCATCGCGCTTTTTTGGATGTACTCATGTGCCCGATGTACCGGATTTCTTGTTTGAAAACCGACTACTGTCTTCCAGCCCTTTTCAGCAAAATGGCTACGTGTCTGTGCTGGTGTGTAATAAAATTCGCTAAATTGAGTAGGTTTGGGTCGATTCAGCACTTGCACCGTTCCACCTACATAGGTAGCAGGTCGATCTAACAATTTATTTACGCCAGGATGGGCCGGGTCAGCCGTCTTGAATACACATCTGGCTTCCTCTGCCTGGTCAACCTGATAAATACTCTCAATATCAAGTACAGCATAGATGATACCATCTGTTTCCCCCACCAAAGCCACCTGCTGACCTAGTTTCAGTTCACTGGCTATGGTTTCTACTACTGCAAGAGTAATGGGAATACTCCAGACTGTACCATCAGCAAGACGCATATCCGTTACCACTGAACGATAATCTGACTCATTCATAAATCCCGTCAATGGAGAAAAGGCACCTACTCCAATTAAATCCAGATCAGAAATCGTCCATGAGTTTACAGGGATAGGAAACAATTCACCTGCAGCCTGCAACAGTGCTTCTTGCTGCGGTCCAGTTATAATTCTATCAACGAGCGTTCCGCCATGCGGAAGAATTGCAGTCATGATGCACTTCCTTTCTATTCATAAATAAGTCTCAGAGCTACCTACATACCATTTTTTATTGGTGGAGCCCACACTCCGTTTTCTCATTGCCTGACCAACGGCCAGCACGTGGATCTTCACCTGGCAGGACTTCACGTGTGCATTGCTCACAGCCAATACTGGGAAAATTACGGTCATGCAATGGATTATACAATACATCATGAGTGCGAATATAGTTCCATACATCCTCGGAAGTCCAGCTTGCCAAGGGGTTAAATTTAACGAGACCAAACTTTTCATCATACTCTACCTTTTTTGCATTCGCACGCGTAGGAGCCTGATCGCGACGGATACCGGTAATCCATGCATCGTATTGAGACAGAATGCGTGTCAGCGGCTCAACCTTGCGTATACCACAGCATGCATTAGGATTTGATTTCCACAGCTCCTCTCCATGCTCCGCAGCTTGCTCTTCTGGAGTGATTAAGGGAGAGACTCTAACAAAATCCAAATTGTATCTAGCTTTCATCTGATCACGCGTATCATAAGTTTCTTGAAAATGAAAGTCGGTATCCAAGTAAAAAATGTCGGTAGAAGGGCTAATTCTTTGTAGCATATCTACTAGTACTACATCTTCTGCTCCGAAGCTACAAGCAAAGGTGAGGTTGGGAAATGTATGAACAGCATATTGGATAATTTCTTCAGGCGTGGCCTCTTCCAGTTCACTTGCCTTGACTCTAATCAACGCTTCTTTCTCCAATAAATTCATTATCAATGCGCCTCCATATGAAGATTCATAAATAAGTGATACTTCAATGCCGACTAAACTAATAAGATTAAGTACAGTATAAAACTTTCATATTCATTGTCAATCCAAGCAAAATCGTCATACTGTAAACATTTATCATCCCGCATGAAGCAGGAACGTTGTTCTGTCAGCATTCTTAAACGCTCTCCTGCATATTCAACCAAGTTCAGTGGCTATATATAAAATATTCTTATACCAAACGTTTAAAAATTGCCTTAGATTGCTTAATAACTAAAAGTAACTAGTCATAGCAGAGGGTATGCCTGAACGTAAGTATTTTAGGTTAGCGAAAATGCTTCCTCTACCCCACCCGAGACAAAGATATACCCACTACTCGGCTGTCATCGTAATCCTGGATAGCTATGGCTATTATGATCAGGTAAAAATATCTGAGGATAAAAGCGCCCTTCCTTAGAGCCATGATTATCCTTGGATTTGGTCAAGGAAATATAATTAGGGTTCGTTCGTCATATTTACATTTGCATTCAAAGATGAAGCATACGTGGTCGTGCTCAGCTCAAGGTAAACCAGCTCTGACTATAAGGTTTACATCCGAAGAATCCCACTACCAAATCGGGAGCTCTGATGCTAATCGTGCTTCTATTAAGGAATATTACAAAGAAATGGTACCCAGATCGATAATAAGCCTCTCAACGCTCCTATAGCGCTCACAGAGGCCCTCCCTGAGAAATTAAAGCATTCAGATATACAGATAGCCCTTAACGTAACTGGAGCCCTATTTTAGCCCATTCTCAATGGTTAAAAATACTCACATCATCATCGCTGCAATTACGGAAGCCGAGGAGATGGGCAGTACCAAGCTAAAGATTGCTCTGCAAAAGTTCCCTGATCTTTTTAATTAGTCACAGGTTGTGAACATTACAGGATAAACTGTGTTGAAATAGCAAACTATATTTGTGCATAAGTATACCGATCTTAGTTACATCGTGGATAACTTACGTATTCCAGATAGTATATGCACCTTTTTATGTATCGCAGGGCAGACGTAGCCATAAAATTCTAGTCTAGATCCATTTATCCACATGTAGTTAATGTGCAGCAAATGATCTAAATAAAAAAGAACCCTTTCCATAAGGAAAAGGTTCTTCTGTATTCGAAATATTAACGTTTCGAGAACTGTGGTGCACGACGAGCGGCTTTGAGGCCGTATTTTTTACGTTCTTTCATACGTGGGTCACGAGTCAAGAATCCTGCTTTTTTCAAAGCTGGACGGAATTCTGGGTCTGCTTTCAACAGAGCACGGGAAATACCGTGGCGAATTGCGCCTGCTTGACCAGAGATACCACCACCATGAGCGATAACGAGTACGTCATAGCTACCAAGTGTTTCTGTCAGATTCAGTGGTTGTTTTACGATCAGTTTGAGAGTTTCCAAACCGAAATATTCATTAATATCACGCTTATTGATGACAATGCGTCCTTCACCCGGTACGAGACGAACACGAGCTACCGAATGTTTACGACGACCTGTCCCATAGTATTGTACTTGTGCCATGAAACTGTCCTCCCTTTTAATTATCCGCGAAGTTCGTAAACTTCAGGTTTTTGTGCTGCATGTGGATGCTCTGTACCTCTGTAAGCTTTAAGTCTCAGCTTCATTTTGTCGCCTTGACGAGTTTTAGGAAGCATACCGTGAACAGCCAATTCCAACATACGTTCAGGTTTGTTCTTAACCATATCTTGTGCAACTGTTACTTTCAGACCACCTGGGTGCAGGGAGTGACGATAGTATTTTTTGTTCTCCATTTTTTTACCGGTCAATACGATTTTCTCCGCATTGATTACAACAACAAAATCACCTGTGTCCACATGTGGTGTAAACTGTGGCTTGTGTTTGCCGCGAATCAACGCAGCCGCTTCGCTTGCCAGACGGCCGAGCGTTTTGCCTTCGGCATCAATGATGTGCCAATTGCGCTCAACTTCATTTGGCTTCGCCATATACGTAGTACGCATGAAAAGTATCCTCCTTAAGTTCGTTAACAGAAATCATCATTTATCTTCGTTCGTTAAGTTGCTGCATTATTGATGGATTAGATGTTGCTATAAAGTGATTATCTTAATTGGGGCTGTGGGAAAGCCATTAAGAAAACACAACTTTTATATTACAGGATAACCATCAATTCTGCAAGGAAAAAATCAATGTTTTTTGATGTTTTCTTCGTACTCTACATTCCAGAGCGTTAAAGCGTGTCCAACGGCTGTAGGGCCAGCCTTTGAACGGTTTTTTGCTTCCAAAATGGAAGGAATATCATCCGGCGATTTTTTGCCTTCCCCCACTTCCAGCAAAGTCCCCATTATAATCCGAACCATGTGCTGCAAAAATCCGCTACCTGTAATATAAGTATGAATAATTCCCTGATCGTCCGACCCAGGACGTGAAAAGGAATGGTCTACCGTTATATAGGCTTCGTAAATAGTGCGAACATGATTCGTCTTTTGGGAACGTCGAGATGCGAACGAAGTATAGTCAAAGGTGCCCACTAAATGAGCCAACCCCTTTTCCATCGCTCTTACATCCAGACTCGTTGGATGATGGGCCTGTGTACGACGGTGAAAGATGTCTGGAAACCGGTTCGCATTAATACTGTACCGATACGTCTTCCGCTTCGCCATGCGGCGTGCATGAAAGGACAGTGGCACCTCTCTCGCATCCGTAACGATGATATCACGAGGCAACCAGGCATTAAGTGCCAGACACCAGCGATGTATCGGAATCGGCGATTCAGTATGAAAATTGAATACCTGCCCGTATGCATGCACACCTGCATCTGTACGTCCTGAGCCCGTAATTTTAAGACGTTCGCCCGTCAATGAGTATATAGCATTTTCAAGACAGTCCTGAATGGTGTTGCCACTAGGCTGTGTCTGAAAGCCATCATAGTGGGTTCCATCATAGTTCACCTTCATACACAAGTTCCGCATGCTTCTCACACCTTTGCAGGGGTATTCTCTGGTCTTGCAGGAAAAAACCGAACATAACAAAGGAGAAGCCCCTCAAGGACTCCTCCAAGAGAAAAAAAGGGTTGTTCAGAATCAAGCCGATTCTGTCCACCCTTCCCTCATCTTCGCCTGTTTACGCGCGGTCAACCAATTCCAGATATACCATTGGAGCGGCGTCGCCACGACGAGGTCCCAGTTTCAAGATACGAGTGTATCCACCTGGACGCTCATTGTAACGTGTAGCCAATTCGCTAAACAGCTTTTGGATTGCATCCTGCTCACCATCCAAAGTTTCACGGCGAACGAACGCAGCCACTTGACGACGTGCGTGCAGATCTCCTTTTTTCGCTTTGGTGATCAGTTTTTCAGCAATAGAACGAACTTCTTTCGCTTTAGCCTCAGTAGTTTGGATACGCTCATACAAGAACAGATCGGTTACCAAATCACGAAACAAAGCTTTACGGGCACTGGAATTACGGCCCAATTTTTGGTATGCCATGTAGTTTCCCCTCCTTCACAAAAACGTTGCTGTGCTATTCTTCCGTACGAAGTCCTAAACCAAGTTCCTCGAGCTTCTCTTGTACTTCTTCCAAAGATTTGCGACCCAAGTTACGGACCTTCATCATATCTTCTTCAGATTTAGTCGTGAGTTCTTGTACCGTATTGATACCAGCGCGCTTAAGGCAGTTATAGGAACGGACGGAGAGATCCAGCTCTTCGATCGTCATTTCAAGAACTTTTTCTTTCTTGTCTTCTTCTTTTTCGACCATAATTTCTGCATCTTTTGCTTCATCCGTGAGACCCACGAATAGCATCACATGCTCGGTCAAAATTTTGGCTCCAAGGCTCACAGCTTCTTCAGGACGAATAGTTCCGTCTGTCCAAACCTCAAGTGTCAGCTTGTCATAATTCGTAACCTGGCCGACACGCGTATTTTCTACGCCGTAGTTCACGCGTGCAATCGGAGTGTAGATGGAGTCGACGGGAATGACGCCGATCGGCTGGTCATCACGTTTATTCCGATCCTGCTTAACGTAACCGCGACCGCGATTGGCAAAAATACGCATGTGAAGTCTCGAACCCGGTCCGAGCGTTGCAATGTGAAGATCCGGATTAAGAATTTCCACATCACTATCCGCACGGATATCACCTGCCGTTACAACTCCTTCGCCTTCCGCATCGATTTCGAGTACTTTCTCTTCATCTGAGTGGATTTTAAGCGATAAAGCTTTCAAGTTCAGAATGATCTCCGTTACGTCTTCCTTCACACCGGGAACCGTTGCAAACTCGTGCAGAACCCCATCGATCTGAACCGATGTGACTGCTGCCCCCGGTAACGAGGATAACAGAATACGGCGAAGCGAGTTCCCCAGCGTCGTACCGTATCCGCGTTCCAGCGGTTCTACTACGAATTTTCCATAGGTGCCATCATCATTGACGTCAACCGTCTCAATTTTCGGCTTTTCGATTTCTATCACTGCAATATCCCTCCTTCAAAACGTCGCTCCTATATGAAACATTCACCTTATCCATAGTCTATCATGCAGTATACCTAAACATCCATTCTTGGCAGTTTGTGCCGGATCTATACTACACGCAGAGGAGAAATCTCATTAGACGCGACGACGTTTTGGAGGACGGCATCCGTTATGAGGTACCGGAGTTACGTCTTTGATCAGGTTAACTTCCAGACCAGCAGCTTGCAAAGAGCGGATTGCTGCTTCGCGACCTGCACCAGGTCCTTTAACCATGACTTCGACTGTCTTCATGCCGTGTTCCATAGCAGCTTTAGCAGCAGTTTCTGCGGCCATTTGCGCTGCGAATGGAGTAGATTTACGGGAACCACGGAATCCCATGCCGCCTGAGCTGGCCCAAGAGATTGCGTTACCGTGTGGGTCTGTGATCGTAACGATCGTGTTGTTGAACGTGGAACGGATGTGTGCCACGCCACTCTCGATATTTTTACGGTCACGGCGTTTTGTGCGTACAACTTTTTTCGGTTTAGCCATTGAATGTTATCCTCCCTTCTTATTTCTTCTTGTTCGCTACAGTCCGACGAGGACCTTTACGGGTACGAGCATTAGTTTTAGTACGTTGTCCGCGAACAGGCAACCCACGACGGTGACGAACACCACGGTAGCAGCCAATCTCAGTCAGACGTTTAATATTCAAGGAAATTTCACGACGCAGATCGCCTTCTACTTTAACTTCTTTGTCGATCGTTTCACGTAATTTGCTCACTTCATCTTCAGTCAAATCACGAACACGCGTGTTTGCACTGATGCCTGTTTCCTTCAAAATTTTCTGAGAAGTCGTCTTACCGATTCCGAAAATGTAAGTCAAGGCGATCTCAACGCGTTTGTCACGTGGCAAATCCACACCAGCTATACGAGCCATTTACGCTACACCCCCTTCTATTAACCTTGTTTTTGTTTGTGTTTCGGATTTTCGCAAATAACCATTACATTCCCTTTGCGGCGAATGACTTTGCATTTCTCGCAAATAGGTTTTACAGAAGGTCTTACCTTCATGTTGATTACCTCCTCCAAGCTTTACCCTGGTAAAACTCGCTTCGTGAACATTCACATCGTTTTGCCGAGCAAAACAAGTTTTTTTAAATGATGTACGTTTAATAAAAACCTGCATGAATTACTTGCGGTACGTTATACGGCCTTTGGTTAAATCGTAAGGCGATAACTGTACAACCACCTTGTCGCCTGTCAAAATACGGATAAAGTGCATCCGCAGCTTTCCGGAAACATGAGCAAGAATTTGATGACCGTTCTCCAGCTCTACCTTGAACGTAGCGTTCGGCAGTGGCTCGATTACCGTACCTTCAACCTCAATGACATCTTCTTTGGCCAAAGTCAGTCTCCTTTCTCTTCAGCTTGGTATTCGGACGAGTCCAGGAAAGTTTTCACTGCATGCCGCAGTTTTCCGTTCGTCACCCGACCGCTTTCGTTTAAACTATTTACAATCTCGCTACTAATCTTTGGCTGAGGTACCAAATGAAGAACATTTTTCTTCTTCGCTTGATCAAACTTTCGTTTATCCCCATCCGCAATATACACAAACCTGCTATCTGCTATTGAAACGACAACCGCAATCTGTCCGGCACCTCTGCCCTTCAGAATCTTCACCAGCTGACCGATTTGCAGGTTTCCTTGCTGATTCATTCCAATCACCTACGCACTCAGTTTCGTGAAAATGTCCATGCCGTCCGCTTCGCACGTCACCACTTGCTCAAAATGAGTACAAGTGATTACGTTCATCGTAACGACCGTCCAGTTGTCTTCCAGCGTCCCTACAAGGCGAGCACCTATTGGAATCATTGATTCAATAGCCAGCACAATGCCGGTTTTCAGCCTCGGCCCCTGCTCAGGAATACCACGGTTTGGATTCTCAATATATTGCCGAATGGCATGCGACATTGTAAACTGGCGAGTTTTCGTAATGACATCGCCTTTGTTTAACTTGCGTTTGCCGGGAAATCCGTGCACCAGTTGTTCGTTGACTGAAGCGCAAATGCTAGCAGGAAAACCGTTATAACCTTTAAAAGACGGCACAGCTCCCTGACTGCGAATATACCGATCAGCTAAATGATCAAGTTCACCGGTCGTAATACCGGGCTCGATGTGTCCTGCTAAGAAATAACTCGTTGCCGAATTCATTTTCCTAGCTTTCCTCATAAAGCTTGATTCCGTCCCCGACTTGCAAATGATCATTACAGCTAACCCCGCAACAAGGACACGATATTTTGGGAAACCACATCAATATCCTGTTCTCCGTCAATATGACGCAGAAGATTCTGGTTCTCATAAAACGTGAGGAGTGGTGCTGTTTTATTACTATATTCGTCAAGTCGTGTTCTTACGCTATCTTCGTTATCGTCAGGACGCTGATAGAGTTCACCACCGTCTTTATCGCAAATGCCTTCAACCTTAGGAGGATTAAAGACAATATGATAGCTAGCTCCGCAGCTTTTACAAACTCGCCGTCCTGTGATTCGTGCCAACAAGTTGTCACGATCCACTTTCAGGTTGATGACATCATCCAGCTTCGTATTCAAACGGCCCAAAATTTGATCCAAGGCTTCAGCTTGAGCTAAAGTTCTTGGAAAACCGTCCAGCAAGAAACCTTTCTTGCAATCAGGCTGCTGCAGCCGTTCTTCAACGATACCGATTGTTACATCATCCGGAACAAGTTCACCCTTGTCAATATACTCTTTGGCTTTAATGCCAATAGGTGTTCCCTGTTTCATCGCTAGGCGAAACGCATCACCTGTCGAGATATGAGGAATGCCGAACTCCTTCACAATGACATCTGCTTGTGTACCTTTACCAGCCCCCGGAGGGCCCATGATCAAAATATTCACAATCTGTCACTCCTCAAGACGACCCCTACACAAGAAACAGCACAAAAGGTGCCGGTAAGCATGCGAACATCCTATGCCGGTACCTATTGCCTATTTGTTGATGAAGCCTTTGTAATGGCGTTTGATCAGTTGGCTTTCGATTTGCTTCATCGTATCCAATGCTACACCAATAATGATGAGCAATGAAGTACCGCCAATTTGCACGGAACGAGGCAAGCCCGAAAGCGAACCGAAGAATACCGGCAAAACGGATATGACTGCCAGGAACAAAGCTCCTGTCATTGTCAAACGTGACATTACTCGTGTCAAGTATTTCTCCGTGGCTTTACCTGGGCGAATGCCGGGGATATAACCGCCGTTTTTCTTCATATTGTCGGCCATTTGCTGCGGATTCATCTGTACAAAGGTATAGAAGAATGTGAAACCGATAATCATTACGACATACAAAACCATGCCCAGTGGCTTGTCATAATACAAGTAAGTGGTAATCCACTTAGCCCAAGCATGATCTGCCCAGAAACTCGCAATAATTGTCGGGAATTGCAGCAATGATACCGCAAAGATTACCGGAATAACGCCTGCCGCATTAATTTTCATCGGAATATGCGTATTCTGGCCACCGTACATTTTGTTGCCAACTACACGTTTTGCGTATTGTACTGGAATTTTCCGAATACCTTGCTGGATGTAGATAACACCAACGATAATCAGAACAACCACCAAGGCAATGATAATTGCCTTCAGAATATTCATAAACAGCTGATCTGCTTGAATAAACTGAGATTCTACAATCGTCCGAATATGTCTTGGAATACCTGCCGCGATCCCTGCAAAGATTACAATAGAGATACCATTACCGATTCCCTTTTCGGTAATTTGCTCACCGAGCCACATAAGGAACGTAGTTCCTGCAGTAAGCACAATGGCAATAACCAGATAATCAGCAAAAGTAGCACCTGGAATCATCGCTGCACCGTACAGTCGATTAAATCCAATCGACGTTCCGAATGCTTGGATTAAGCCCAGTATTACAGTACCATACCGTGTAATTTGAGCCAATTTCTTTTTACCATGCTCTCCTTGTTTAGCCCATTCCGCAAGTTTCGGAATCACGTCCATTGACAGCAACTGTACAATGATGGACGCTGTAATATATGGCATAATCCCGAGGGCGAAGATCGAAAACTGATACAACGCGCCCCCTGAGAAGGTGTTAAGGAGTCCAAACAACTCGCTTCCTGCCTGATCCTGAGAAGTAAAGACTTGCTTATTCACACCGGGAACCGGCACGAAGGAGCCAATACGATATACAAAGAGTATAAACAGGGTAAACAGGATTCGGGTTCTAAGATCCTCAACCCGCCATATATTTTTCAGGGTCTTGAACATTAGATCACCTCGGTTTTACCGCCGGCAGCTTCAATTTTCTCTACCGCAGATTGAGAGAACTTGTTCGCTTTAACTGTCAATTTCACAGTGATTTCACCGTTACCCAGAATTTTAATTCCGGATTTCGCGTTCTTCACAATACCATTGTTCAGCAAAAACTCAGGGCTTACTTCTGTACCCGCTGCAAAACTGTTCAAATCTTCGATATTCAAAACCGCATACTCTTTACGAGTAGGATTTACGAAACCGCGTTTAGGCAAGCGACGATACAGTGGGTTTTGACCACCCTCGAAGCCCGGACGTACACCACCGCCGGAACGAGCGTTTTGACCCTTATGACCACGACCAGAAGTTTTACCCGTACCGCTACTAGGACCACGACCCAAACGTTTACGTTCTTTGCGGGAGCCTGGAGCTGGGGAAAGCTCATGTAACTTCATCGTTCGTTGCACCTCCTTGATTATTGTTAAAATACTTTATTGCTTAAGCCTCGATTTCTTTAACAGAAACCAAATGGCTAACTTGATTAATCATCCCGCGAATCGCTGCATTGTCGGGTTGAACTACTTTATGGTTGATTTTACGCAAGCCGAGCGTTTTAACAGTCGTTCTCTGAGTACCAGGACGGCCGATCAACGAACGAACGAGGGTAATTTCTAATTTCGCCATGATATTCCCTCCTTAGCCCAGCAGCTCTTCGATGGATTTGCCGCGCAATTTAGCAACATCTTCAGCGCGTTTCAAGCGGGACAAACCTTCCAAAGTCGCATTGACCATATTCATGGAATTCGAAGAACCCAAAGATTTTGTCAAGATATCACCTACACCAGCAAGTTCCAGAACTGCACGAACTGGACCACCAGCGATAACCCCAGTACCTTCCGATGCCGGTTTCAACAGAACCCGGCCAGCACCGAACTTACCTGTAACAAGGTGAGGAATTGTTGTGCCTACGAGTGGAACGTGAACCAGGTTTTTCTTAGCATCTTCAATACCTTTGCGAATCGCATCAGGTACTTCGCCCGCTTTACCGATTCCAGCGCCTACCCAGCCGTTGCCGTCGCCCACTACTACCAGAGCACTGAAGCTAAAACGGCGTCCGCCTTTGACAACTTTAGCTACACGATTAATATTTACTACTCTTTCAGTCAGTTCCAAAGTATTCGGATCTACACGCAAGTCGTTAACCTCCTTTTGAGAAATGTCTTAGAATTCAAGGCCTGCTTCGCGAGCTGCATCAGCCAAAGCTTGAATCCGTCCATGATACAAGTATCCACCACGATCAAATACGATGTTAGCATGGCCTTTTTCTTTCGCACGTTTAGCAACGAGTTCGCCAACCTTGCGAGCTGCTTCTACACTACCACCGTTTTTGATTTCGCTGCTCAGTTCTTTATCCATAGTGGATGCAGAAACCAATGTTACACCAGCAACATCATCAATCAGTTGTGCGTAGATATGCTTGGAAGAGCGGAATACGTTCAAACGAGGACGTACAGCCGTACCTTCGATTTTCTTACGTACACGCAGATGTCTTCTGACACGTGCTTTATTTTTATCTTGTTTTGTAATCATCTCAAGTTTTCACTCCCTTCAGTTTGCCTTTTAAAACTTTATACTAAGACGCACTGGGTAAAAAAGAGTACAAGTCTTTCCAGTAGAAAGACCGCACAAAGTCGGTAAGAAACTTATTTCTTCTTACCGGCTTTACCTTCTTTACGGATGATGCGCTCGCCTTCGTATTTAATCCCTTTACCTTTGTACGGTTCAGGTTCACGAACGGAACGAATCTTAGCAGCATAGGCACCTACACGCTCTTTATCAATTCCGCGAACGATAATTTTAGTGTTCGAAGGAACTTCGAACTCGATGCCCGCTTCCGGTGTAATTTCAACCGGGTGAGAGTATCCAACGTTCAGAACGATTTTATCTCCGGATTTGCTTGCACGATATCCGACCCCAACCAGCTCCAGAGATTTTGAAAAACCTTCAGTTACACCACTTACCATGTTATTGACAACGCTGCGGGTTGTTCCATGCAAAGAGCGGTGAAGTTTATTGTCCGAAGGACGAACTACATTAATTTCATTATTTTCCACAGTAACGGACATGTCTTTATGAAGCTCACGAGTCAATGTTCCTTTAGGACCTTTAACTGTGATCACTGTGTTGTTCAAAGTCACGTCAACACCACTTGGTACTGTGATTGGTTTACGACCAATACGGGACATATCTGTTGCACCTCCTATCTTTTAAACGTTAAATTACCAAACGTAGCAAACCACTTCTCCGCCGGCTTTGGACTGACGCGCTTCTTTGTCCGTCATGATACCTTTGGATGTTGAAATGATTGCGATCCCGAGTCCACCCAATACGCGTGGAATCTCATTGCTCTTCGTGTAAACGCGAAGACCTGGTTTACTGATTCTTTTCAAACCTGTGATAACACGCTCGTTGTTCGCACCGTATTTCAAGAAAATACGGATGATCCCTTGTTTGCTATCTTCAACAAATTCCGCATCACGAATGAATCCTTCACGTTTCAGGATGTCGGCGATTTGTTTTTTCATTGTAGATGCAGGCATTTCTACTGTTTCGTGGCGAACAGTGTTCGCGTTACGAATACGAGTAAGCATATCTGCAATTGGATCAGACATAGTCATTGTGTATAAACCTCCTTCCCAAACAGGACTTTTTACCAGCTTGCTTTTTTCACGCCAGGAATCTGGCCTTTATAAGCTAATTCACGGAAGCAAATTCTGCAGATCTTAAACTTTTGCAGCACCGAATGTGGACGACCACAACGTTCGCAACGAGTATAAGCACGAACTTTAAACTTTGGTGCGCGTTGTTGTTTGACTTTCATTGAAGTTTTTGCCACTTAGCCTGACACCTCCTAAATAGTTTCGGAGAACAGGGTGTCTTTAAATCAGACGCCCGAAACGTTATGCCAACATTATTTCGCGAAAGGCATGCCCAGCTGAGTCAGAAGCTCACGGGACTCTTCGTCAGTCTTGGCAGTCGTTACGATAACGATGTCCATACCACGAACTTTATCAACTTGATCATACTCGATTTCCGGGAAGATCAACTGTTCTTTCAGACCAAGCGTGTAGTTACCACGTCCGTCGAAAGCTTTTGTTGATACACCATGGAAGTCACGTACGCGAGGAAGTGTAATGTTGAACAATTTGTCCAAGAAATAATACATACGCTCGCCACGAAGTGTTACCTTTACACCGATCGGCATGTTTTCACGCAATTTAAAACCTGCGATAGATTTTTTCGCGCGAGTGATAACTGGTTTTTGACCAGCGATCAGCTGCATGTCGTTGAGAGCCGAATCAAGCACTTTGGAGTTTTGGACTGCGTCGCCAACACCCATGTTGATTACAACTTTCTCGATTTTAGGCACTTGCATCACTGTTGTATAGTTGAACTTCTGCATCAAAGCAGGAGTGATTTCTTTCAAGAAACGTTCTTTCATTCTTGTTGTTGCCATGAATCATAGTCCTCCTTTCTTCAAAAAATAATTAGTCGATCACTTCGCCTGAACGTTTTGCAATGCGCACTTTTTTTCCGTTGTCCAAAACCTTGTAACCCACACGAGTTACTTTTCCGCTCTTCGGATCAATGTGCATAACGTTGGAAACGTGAATCGGAGCTTCTTTCTCGATGATGCCGCCTTGTGGATTCAGCTGATTAGGCTTTTGGTGTTTTTTAATCATGTTAACACCTTCCACAAGCACACGGTTTTGACGAGGGTAAGCAGCGATAACGCGACCTTTTTTACCTTTATCTTTACCTGTAATCACCAGAACAGTGTCGTCTTTTTTGACGTGCAGCTTGTTGTTATGGGATTCCAGAACTTTTTTCACTTTTGGCATTTCGTACACCTCCTACGGGCACATTTTAAGGTGAATTTAGATCACTTCCGGAGCCAAGGAAACGATTTTCATGAAGTCCTTGTCACGAAGTTCGCGAGCAACTGGTCCGAAAATACGAGTACCGCGTGGGCTCTTGTCTTCTTTAACGACCACTGCTGCGTTCTCATCAAATCCGATGTAGGAACCGTCTTTACGGCGGATAGAACGTTTAGTGCGAACGACAACCGCTCTTACTACATCACCCTTTTTGACAACGCCGCCTGGTGTTGCTTGTTTTACGGAACAAACGATCAGGTCACCAATTTGAGCTGTACGACGTCCCGTACCACCGAGCACACGGATACACATCAGTTCCTTCGCGCCGGAATTGTCAGCTACAGTCAAACGTGTAAATGGTTGAATCATTTATTTATCCTCCTTTCGGAAAAACTACACTACATTAGATTATAACAGCTTTTTCAACGATTTCGACCAGTCTCCAGTTTTTGTCTTTGGACAAAGGACGAGTTTCCATGATTTTAACAGTATCACCGATTTGTGCAGTGTTGTTTTCATCATGAGCTTTGAATTTTTTAGTCACTTTAATGCGTTTATGATAGAGATCATGTTTTTTGTAAGTTTCTACAGCAATCACAATCGTTTTATCCATTTTGTCGCTGACTACTTTACCGACTAATACTTTACGGGCATTACGTTCGCTCATTGTTGGCCTCCTTCCTAATTACAGGCGGAATTTCCACCCGGTCTAATATCTTAGCTAATCCCAAGTTCTCTTTCACGGATCACAGTTTTAGCACGAGCAATTTCCTTACGCACAGCACCGATCCGAGTCGGGTTATCAAGCTGACCGGTAGCGAGTTGAAAACGAAGGTTGAAAAGTTCTTCTTTAAAACCAGAGATCTTTTGTTCGATTTCAGCAGTGGTAAGGTTGCGGAATTCACTAGCCTTCATTTGCTTCACCACCCAATTCTTCACGTTTCACAAACTTAGTTTTGATTGGCAGTTTGTGAGCGGCAAGACGCATTGCTTCACGAGCAATCTCTTCCGGTACACCAGCAAGTTCAAACATGATCTTACCTGGTTTCACTACTGCAACCCATTTTTCTACGTTACCTTTACCACTACCCATACGAACCTCAAGAGGCTTTTGAGTAATTGGTTTGTCAGGGAATATTTTAATCCAAACCTTACCACCACGTTTGATGTAACGAGTCATCGCAATACGAGCAGCTTCGATTTGACGGTTAGTGATCCATGCTGGTTCAGTAGCTTGCAAACCGTACTCACCGAAATTCAGTGTAGTACCGCCTTTTGCACGACCCTTCATATGACCACGTTGTTGTTTACGATGTTTTACGCGTTTAGGTACCAACATGATTAGTTGCCTCCTTCCTGAGGAGCTTGTTTCTTAGCTGGAGGAAGAACCTCTCCACGATAGATCCATACTTTTACGCCAAGACGGCCATAAGTAGTATGAGCCTCTGCTGTACCGTAGTCGATGTCAGCACGAAGCGTATGCAGTGGAACAGTTCCTTCGCTGTATCCTTCGGAACGAGCGATTTCGGCACCGCCAAGACGTCCGCCTACTTGAGTTTTAATTCCTTTTGCACCGGAACGCATAGTTCTTTGAATTGCTTGTTTCAACGCACGACGGAAAGAAACACGACGTTCCAATTGTTGTGCAATGCTTTCAGCAACAAGAATTGCATCCAGTTCAGGATTTTTAATTTCAGAGATATTGATGTGTACCTTTTTACCGCCTGCGATTTTAGTGATTTCATTACGCAGATTTTCAACTTCGGAACCACCCTTACCGATAACCATACCTGGTTTCGCAGTGTGAATCGTTACGTTGACACGGTTAGCTGCTCTCTCGATTTCAACACGGGATACAGCGGAGTCTTTCAATCTTTTCTTCAGATGCTCACGAATCTTAACGTCTTCTAGCAAAAGATCACCGAAATCTTTGCCTGCATACCATTTGGATTCCCAATCACGAATAATACCGATTCGGAGTCCGACGGGATTTACCTTTTGGCCCACACGTTTTCCCTCCTTATTTTTCAGATACCACCAGAGTAATATGACTGGTGCGTTTATTGATGCGGCTTGCACGACCCATTGCACGCGGGCGGAACCGTTTCATTGTAGGACCTTGGTTTACAAAAACCTCAGACACTACCAATTTATTTACGTCCATGGAGTAGTTGTGATCTGCATTTGCGATAGCAGAATTCAGCAATTTCTCAACGACTGGAGAAGCGGATTTCGGAGTGTGACGAAGAATTGCAATCGCCTCACCTACCTGCTTGCCACGAATCAAATCGATAACAAGTTTCACTTTGCGAGCGGAAATCCGCACGGATTTAGCATGTGCTTTTGCTTCCATTGAGTTACCTCCTCTCAAACACTACGCTGTGTTGATTATCTTCTTGTTTTCTTATCGTCATCCGTATGGCCTTTGTACGTACGCGTTGGAGCGAATTCGCCCAATTTGTGTCCAACCATATCTTCCGTTACGTATACAGGCACGTGTTTACGACCATCATATACACCAAACGTGTGTCCGATAAATTGCGGGAAAATTGTAGAGCGACGGGACCAAGTTTTGATCACGACTTTTTTGTCAGACTCGTTCAAAACCTCTACTTTTTTCAACAGGTAACCATCAATAAATGGTCCTTTTTTGAGACTGCGACCCATTTGTGAATCCTCCCTTCGTTAAAACGTAGTCGTTCTTTAATATGTTAACGTGCGACTTAAGCGCACGTTTTATTACTTAGTACGACGACGAACGATGTACTTATCAGATGCTTTGCCTTTTTTACGTGTCTTGTAACCAAGGGTTGGTTTACCCCATGGAGACATTGGAGATTTACGTCCGATTGGAGCGCGACCTTCACCACCACCGTGTGGGTGATCGTTAGGGTTCATAACAACACCGCGAACTTCAGGACGTTGTCCCAACCAACGACTACGACCAGCTTTACCGATCTTAACAAGCTCGTGGTCTTCGTTACCTACAGATCCGATTGTAGCACGGCAAACTTTCAGAATGCGACGCACTTCACCAGAAGTCAAACGAATTGTAACATACTTCTCTTCTTTACCAAGAAGTTGGGCTTCCGTACCAGCAGCACGAACAAGTTGGCCACCTTTACCCGGTTTCAATTCGATATTGTGGATAACCGTACCTACTGGAATGTTTTCCAATGGCAAGGAGTTACCGATTTTAATATCGGAGTCCGGACCGGATACCACTACATCTCCTACTTTCAGACCTTTAGGAGCGATGATGTAACGTTTTTCACCATCCACATAGTGGATAAGTGCGATGTTGGACGTACGGTTTGGATCATATTCGATCGTAGCAACGCGGCCCGGTATTCCATCTTTGTTACGTTTGAAGTCAATAATACGGTATTTACGTTTATGTCCGCCGCCATGATGACGAACTGTAATTTTACCTTGGTTATTACGTCCAGCTTGCTTGCTCAGAGGTGCCAGCAACGATTTCTCGGGCTGATTTGTTGTGATCTCCTCGAAAGTAGATACAGACATTGCACGTCTGGCCGGGGACGTCGGTTTATACTTTTTAATTGGCACTGAGTTTCCCTCCTTACTTTACAGATTCAATTATACTGTTTCAAAAAACTCAAGCGGCTTACTGTCTTTGCTCAGCGTTACGAACGCTTTTTTCCACTCGCTCGTATAGCCGGAATGACGTCCGTAGCGTTTTGGTTTTGCAGGAACACGAAGTGTGTTAACGTTACTTACTTTCACGTTAAAAATCGCTTCGATTGCTTTCTTAACTTCGACTTTGTTGGAACGAATGTCAACTTCGAAAACATATTTCAAGTCATTCATCATACCAGCCGTACGTTCGGTGATAATCGGACGCTTGATAATATCACGAGGATCCTTCATTACGCGAGCACCTCCTCTACCTTCTGAACTGCTTCCTTCGTAATGATCAGTTTGTCGTGTCCGAGCACATCAAGAACATTAATGCCGTCTGCGGCTACAAACTTCACACCAGGAATATTACGAGCGGACAGCGCTACATTATCATCATAGCTAGGAGCTACAATCAATGCTTTACGATCTGCTTTAAGGTTATTCAAAATGGCTGCGAATTCTTTCGTTTTAGGTCCGTTCAGTGTAAGAGCGTCCAATACGATGATTTCATTCTCAATCACTTTGGATGACAGTGCCGATTTGATCGCCAGACGACGAACTTTTTTAGGCAATTTGTAAGCATAGCTGCGTGGAGTCGGACCGAATACAGTACCGCCGCCAACCCATTGTGGTGCACGAATCGAACCTTGACGAGCGCGACCAGTACCTTTTTGTTTCCAAGGTTTACGTCCGCCGCCACGTACTTCAGAACGTCCTTTTACTTTGTGAGTACCTTGACGCAGGGAAGCCAATTGCATAACAACAGCGTCATGAAGAACGTGTTTATTCGGCTCGATACCGAACACTGCATCGTTCAATTCAATTTCGCCAACTTGGCTGCCGCTAATATTAAATAGTGCTACTTTTGGCATTTCGTGTTCCTCCTTTCTTCAGTTAATTATTTTTTCACCGTTTCTAATACTTTAACGAAGCTGTTTTTAGGTCCTGGAATGGAACCTTTCACGAGCAATACATTGCGTTCTGTATCGATCTTAACAACTTCAAGGCGTTGGATTGTTACCGTTTCATGTCCCATGTGTCCTGGCAGGTGTTTACCTTTAGGAACGCGGTTAGCTTGAATGGAACCCATAGAACCTGGACCTCTGTGGTAGCGCGAGCCGTGTGCCATTGGTCCGCGGCTTTGTCCCCAACGTTTGATAACGCCGGCAAAACCTTTACCTTTAGAAATACCTGTTACGTCAACGAATTCGCCTTCTGTGAAGACATCAGCCTTCAGCTCTTGGCCAACCTCGTACGCAGCAAGGTCGATGCCACGAAGTTCACGAACGTAGCGCTTAGGTGCAGTATTTGCTTTTTTAGCATGCCCTGCTTCAGGTTTATTGGATCTTTTTTCTTTTTTATCAGAGAACCCGAGTTGGATAGCTTCGTATCCATCGTTTTCCAGATCTTTCTTTTGCAGAACAACACAAGGACCAGCTTCGATAACCGTAACAGCAAGTACGTTACCTTCAGGGGTAAACACTTGAGTCATTCCGAGTTTTTTTCCTAAGATACCTTTCATGTTGACACCTCTTTTCTTTTCCTGATTACATATTACAATTTAATTTCGATATCTACACCGGACGGCAGGTCCAAGCGCATCAAGGCATCCACAGTTTGTGGAGTCGGATTAACAATGTCGATCAAACGCTTGTGTGTGCGCATTTCGAATTGTTCCCGAGAATCCTTGTACTTGTGTACCGCACGGAGAATAGTAATGATTTGTTTTTCAGTTGGCAGCGGAATTGGTCCGGAAACACCTGCACCCGAACGTTTAGCTGTTTCAACAATCTTCTCAGCGGATTGATCAAGAATTCTGTGATCGTAAGCTTTCAAACGAATACGAATTTTTTGCTTTGCCATTTTAGTCCCTCCTTCTATCGCCCAATTTGGTATCGGACATACTCCGTGAAAATTTTCCGACAGCCCTCCCATGGCAAAGGGGCCGGGTGTGTCAGTAACCTCTCACATCATCGCACAGTCACAAACAACATTAGTTATTATATCGAATACTTCTGCCTATTGCAAGCAAAAACAAAAAAAACAATGTATCTTATTTTCAAAGATAACAATTGTGCTCGCAGCTCGCGATTTTCCTCAAGAGAAAAGCCCCCGCACCATGGCAGGGGCTCGTTTTGCTTCGTTCCAATACAATGTTACTCGTTCCAGTACAATGTTGCTATATTCAAGGCTCGAAGCCTTATTATTTAGAGATTGTTGCTACAGCGCCTGCACCAACTGTACGTCCGCCTTCACGAATGGAGAACTTAGTTCCTTCTTCAATCGCGATTGGGCTGATCAGTTGAACAGTAACCGTAATGTTATCACCAGGCATTACCATTTCGGAACCTTCTGGCAAAGTAATGATACCAGTTACGTCAGTTGTACGGAAGTAGAACTGTGGACGGTAACCAGTGAAGAAAGGTTTGTGACGTCCGCCTTCTTCTTTAGTCAAAACGTAGATTTGAGCAGAGAATTCTGTATGTGGGTTAACAGAACCTGGCTTAGCCAATACTTGACCACGCTCGATTTGTGCACGATCTACACCGCGAAGCAGTGCGCCGATGTTGTCACCAGCTTGAGCGGAGTCAAGCAATTTACGGAACATTTCTACGCCTGTTACTACGGATTTACGGGATTCTTCTTGAATACCGATGATTTCGATTTCGTCGCCCACTTTAACTGTACCACGCTCTACACGGCCTGTAGCAACTGTACCACGACCAGTGATGGAGAATACGTCCTCGACAGGCATAAGGAAAGGCTTGTCAGTGTCGCGTTCTGGAGTTGGGATGTATGTGTCGATTGTTTCGAACATTTCAACGATTTTCTTAGCCCAGTCGCCATCTGGGTTTTGCAGTGCTTCACGAGCGGAACCACGAGTGATTGGAGTGTCGTCGCCTGGGAAGTCATACTCGCTCAGCAAGTCACGAACTTCCATTTCAACCAATTCCAGCAACTCTTCGTCTTCAACCATGTCGCATTTGTTCAGGAATACAACGATGTATGGAACACCTACTTGACGGGACAAGAGGATGTGTTCACGAGTTTGTGGCATAGGACCGTCAGCAGCGGATACAACCAGAATAGCTCCGTCCATTTGTGCAGCGCCAGTGATCATGTTTTTAACATAGTCGGCGTGACCTGGGCAGTCAACGTGTGCATAGTGACGGTTAGGTGTTTCATATTCCACGTGTGCAGTGGAGATTGTGATACCGCGTTCGCGCTCTTCTGGAGCTTTATCGATTTGATCGAATGCTACAGCAGCACCACCGTAAGTTTTGGAAAGTACAGTTGTGATTGCAGCAGTCAAAGTTGTTTTACCATGATCGACGTGACCAATTGTACCGATATTAACGTGCGGTTTGTTACGTTCAAACTTAGCCTTTGCCATTTGAACAATTCCTCCTCAATAACATGTTTTATTTTTAGGCTGTCGGAAACCTTTTGGAAAACCTAGAGTATCCGATCAGCTAATACACTGTATTACTCGCCGCCTTTGGTTTTGGCAACGATCTCTTCAGCAATGCTCTTCGGAACTTCTTCATAGTGATGAAGCTCCATGGAGAACACACCGCGTCCTTGTGTACCGGAACGAAGTGTAGTGGAATATCCAAACATTTCGGACAATGGAACCATTGCACGAATAATTTGGGCACCACCACGGGAATCCATACCTTCAATCCGACCACGACGGGAGTTCAGCATACCCATTACGTCTCCCATGTATTCCTCTGGAACCGTTACTTCAACTTTCATAATCGGCTCAAGCAATACAGGTTTACATTTGTCTTTCGCTGCTTTCAGCGCCATTGAACCGGCAATTTTAAATGCCATTTCATTGGAATCGACATCATGGTATGATCCATCCACAATTGTAGCTTTAACGTCCACAAGCGGGAAGCCTGCAAGGACACCGTTCTTCATTTGCTCTTCAATACCAGCAAGTGCAGGTCCGATGTATTCTCTTGGAACAGAGCCACCGACAACCTTGCTTTCAAACTGGCTACCAGTACCTGCTTCAAGCGGTTCGAACTCAACCCATACGTGACCATATTGACCACGACCACCGGATTGACGAACAAACTTACCTTCAACACGTGCTGGAGCACGGAATGTTTCACGGTATGCTACCTGTGGTTTACCAACATTGGTTTCCACTTTGAACTCACGACGCATACGGTCAATGATAATGTCCAAGTGAAGCTCACCCATACCTGCCAAGATAGTTTGGCCAGTTTCTTCGTTAGTTGAAGCGCGTAGAGTTGGATCTTCTTCGGTCAACTTACCGAGTGCAACTGCCATTTTGTCTTGGTCAGCTTTGGTTTTAGGCTCAACCGCGATTTCGATAACCGGATCAGGGAAGTTCATGGATTCGAGAATAACAGGATTCTTCTCATCACACAGTGTATCACCTGTACCTGTATCTTTCAAACCTACGGCTGCCGCAATGTCACCGGAGTATACTTCAGTGATTTCTTGACGGCTGTTCGCGTGCATTTGAAGGATACGTCCGATACGTTCGCGTTTGCCTTTTGTTGCATTCAATACGTAAGAACCGGATTGAAGAACACCGGAATATACGCGGAAGAATGTCAATTTACCAACGTAAGGGTCCGTCATGATTTTGAAGGCCAATGCGGAGAAAGGCTCTTCATCAGAAGAATGACGTTCAACTTCCGTTCCATCTTCCAGATGACCTTGAATACTTGGTACATCAATAGGAGCTGGCAGGTAATCAACAACTGCATCCAGCATCAGCTGAACACCTTTGTTACGGTAAGAAGATCCACAGATAACTGGGAAGATCTTAACTTCTACAACACCTTTACGGAGAGCGGCTTTAATTTCTTCAACCGTGATCTCTTCGCCTTCAAGGTATTTCATAGTCAAATCTTCATCCAGTTCAGCAACCTTCTCGATCAATTCGTTACGGAGTTCCTCAACTTTGTCTTTGTAGTCCGCAGGAATTTCGGCTTCTTCGATATTTTGACCAAGGTCATCTTTGTACATATGAGCCTTTTGTTCAACAATATCGATGATACCTAAAAAGTCATTTTCTGCACCGATTGGAAGTTGAATAGCAACTGCGTTCGCTTGAAGGCGATCACGCATATCAGCTACAACGTTCAAGAAGTCGGCACCGATAATATCCATTTTGTTTACATATGCGATCCGTGGAACGCCATAGCGATCAGCCTGTCTCCATACGGTTTCAGACTGAGGCTCAACGCCTTCTTTCGCACTGAAAACACCAACTGCTCCGTCCAATACACGAAGGGAACGTTCAACTTCAACAGTGAAGTCAACGTGCCCCGGGGTGTCGATGATATTGACGCGGTGACCTTTCCAGGCAGCGGTCGTCGCAGCGGAAGTAATCGTGATTCCGCGCTCTTGTTCTTGTTCCATCCAGTCCATTGTCGCAGCACCTTCGTGAACTTCACCGATTTTGTGCGTACGGCCTGTGTAGAACAAGATCCGCTCTGTTGTTGTGGTTTTACCCGCGTCAATATGAGCCATGATCCCGATATTACGTGTATTTTTCAAGGAGAACTCTCTTGCCATGAAATGGGTCTCCCTTCAAAATTGAAGTTATTTTTTTAAGCTGAATCCTACCAACGATAGTGAGCAAACGCTTTGTTCGCTTCAGCCATTTTGTGCGTGTCTTCACGTTTCTTCACGGAAGCGCCTGTGTTGTTGGAAGCATCGATAATCTCAGCCGCCAAACGCTCTTCCATAGTTTTCTCGCCGCGGTTGCGGGAGTAGTTTACGAGCCAACGTAATCCCAGGGACGTACGTCTTTCTGGTTTTACCTCGATTGGTACTTGGTAGTTGGCACCGCCGACACGGCGTGCTTTAACTTCCAGGACTGGCATGATATTCTTGATAGCTGCTTCAAATACTTCCATCGGGTCATTACCCGTACGTTCTTGGATAAGCTTGAACGCATTATACAGAATGCTTTGAGCAACGCCTCGTTTTCCGTCGAGCATGATGCGGTTGATCAAGCGAGTAACCAACTTGCTGTTGTATACCGGATCTGGCAACACGTCTCTTTTGGTAACTGGACCTTTGCGTGGCATGGATATCCCCCTTTCTTACATGTTAAACCTGCATACGCGGTTTATATTCATTAGGATTTTTTAGCTTTAGGGCGTTTTGCGCCGTATTTGGAACGAGCTTGCATGCGGTTGTTTACGCCTGCAGTATCCAAAGCACCTCGAACGATGTGGTAACGCACACCCGGAAGGTCTTTTACACGACCGCCACGAATCAGCACTACGCTGTGTTCTTGAAGGTTATGTCCAATACCTGGAATGTAAGCAGTCACCTCTACACGGTTCGTCAAGCGAACACGAGCATATTTACGAAGTGCGGAGTTTGGTTTTTTCGGAGTCATAGTACCTACACGAGTGCAAACTCCGCGTTTTTGCGGGGCACTGATGTCGGTAGCTTCACGTTTCAAGGCATTAAAACCTTTTTGCAAAGCCGGTGATTTCGATTTCTCGATTTTGGCTTGACGTCCTTTACGAACCAGTTGGTTAATAGTTGGCATGTTGGTTGCCACCCCCTTCCTCAATTTTTGCTGTTACTTTACAAACCTTATCTAAGCCCACAGACCCAGGCGGTTCATAAAAGAACAAATGAAAAGTCTTTGCCGCCAAGAATAACGATTCCCTAGACAAAAACGTTCCTTACCCTATTGTTTTACGATAGCAGCCATCGCGGCTCCCACTTCAATCCCGCATGCAGCTCCGAGATTTTTCATTGTATCTACGAGAGTCACTTTGACCCCGTGCTTGTTGCACAAATCAATGATGTTGGAAGTGAAACGCTGATCTGCATCTTCTGCCACATATACTTCCGAGGCGAAGCCCATTTCTACCATACGAATGGTTTGTTTGGTACCGATTTTGACATGAGCATCTTGCAGTCCCTGTTCTTTAGACATATCTCATTCCTCCGAAAAGACCCAATAGCATATAGGCTGCTCACGCACCTTTGCTATATTAGCATTGACTATGAACAATGTCAAGACAATTATCAACTATAATCTATTTAAACAAAGTAATACGTTACATTTTTATAAGAAGTACCGGAGCACCGTTGCTACAGCCTTTACCAAAGCTTATATCTACGGTGTTCCGGGCTTATCATATTATTTTATATTACTACTCAGCTGAAATGGGTTCGAGTTCCTCAGATGAGGATTGCCCCTCTTCAGGCTGGGCAAATTTCACGCTACGGTAACGATTCATACCTGTTCCCGCAGGGATCAATTTACCGATAATTACATTCTCTTTCAATCCAAGCAACTGATCGACTTTTCCTTTGATAGCTGCATCTGTCAGGACACGAGTAGTTTCCTGGAAGGAAGCTGCTGACAAGAAGGAGTCCGTTTCCAGAGAGGCCTTGGTAATACCAAGGAGAACCGGTTTGGCTACCGCTGGTTCTTGGCCGCTGAGAATCGCTATCTTGTTTGCATTTTCATACTCATGCACATCCACAAATGAACCTGGAAGTAGTGTTGTGTCACCCGCATCAATGATACGAATTTTACGCAACATTTGACGAATCATAACTTCTACGTGCTTGTCGTTGATTTCAACACCTTGGTTCCGGTAAACACGTTGAACTTCCTGAAGGATATAGTTCTGCACCCCGCGAATACCTTTAATACGCAGCATTTCTTTAGGGTCAATCGAACCATCGGTCAGTTCGTCCCCAGCTTCAACAGTCATTCCTTCGCTTACGCGCAAACGTGAACCATAAGTGACCGAATAGGTTTTTGTTTCAGCTTCACCCTGAATGTCGATTTCGCGACGGTCTTTCCCTTCACGAACTTCTTTAACTACACCGTCAATTTCACTGATGGTTGCCTGACCTTTAGGATTACGTGCTTCAAAAAGCTCCTGGATACGAGGCAAACCTTGTGTGATATCGTCGCCCGCTACACCACCTGTGTGGAACGTACGCATGGTGAGCTGTGTCCCTGGTTCACCGATGGATTGAGCCGCGATAATACCAACCGCTTCACCAATCTCAACGTGTTTGCCAGTAGCCAGATTACGGCCGTAACATTTTTTGCAGACGCCATGTTTGGCACGGCAGCTTAGCACGGAACGAATTTGAACTTTATCCACACCAGCTTTGACGATCGCCTCAGCTTTGTTGGAGTCAATCAATTCGTTGCGTCTAGCCAAGATCTCACCCGTCTCAGGATGACGTACGGTTTCGAAACAATAACGACCTTCCAGACGATCGTACAGGTCCTCAATGACTTCTTTACCGTCTTGGATGCGGCTTACTGTAAAGCCTTTATCCGTTCCGCAGTCATCTTCGCGCACGATAACATCTTGTGCCACATCAACGAGACGACGAGTCAGGTAACCGGAGTCAGCCGTACGTAACGCTGTATCCGCCAAACCTTTACGCGCTCCGTGAGTGGAGATGAAGTACTCGAGTACTGTCAGACCTTCACGGAAATTCGATTTAATTGGGAGCTCGATAATACGACCCGATGGATTCGCCATCAGTCCACGCATACCGCCAAGCTGGGTAATCTGCGATTTGTTACCACGCGCTTTGGAGTCAACCATCATCATGATAGAGTTGTAGCGATCCATGGATTTCATCAAAATGTCTGTAATATCGTCTTTGGCCTTGGACCAAATATCAATAATCCGATCATAGCGTTCTTCGTTCGTAATCAGACCACGACGGTACTGATTGGTCACGACTTGTGCTTTATCATCAGACGCTTTAAGAATATCCTGTTTCTCTTGAGGTACAACTACGTCTGCCACAGCAACCGTCACACCTGCACGAGTAGAATACGTAAAGCCAAGCTGTTTGATTTTATCCAAAATCACAGCAGTTTCTGTCGTATGGTAAATCTCAAAGCAACGGGCGATGATATTACCAAGGTAATCCTTGCCCACTCCACTAGCTTGCGGAGCGTTCTGGATGGCTTCAGTGAGGTTTACACCCTTATCGTAAACAAAGAACTCTTCAGCAGTACCATAGAGCAGGTTGGCACGAGTAGCGTCATTGATGTACGGGAAGCTTGCCGGGAAAATCTCATTAAAGATAATTTTACCCACGGTTGTAATCAACATTGCATCCTGTTGCTTCTCTGTAAAGCTAGTTTTATTCAAAGCCTTAACCGGAATAGCTACACGAGCATGAAGACCCGCTGTTCCACGTTGATAAGCCGAGATAGCCTCATTCGGGTTGCGAAGGATCATGTTGCTTCCCTCTTCTTCCTTGTTGTCCATAGTCAAATAGAATGAACCGAGGACCATATCCTGGGAAGGGGTAACAACAGGCTTGCCGTCTTTTGGATTCAAAATATTGCCGGATGCCAGCATGAGCAAACGAGCTTCCGCTTGAGCTTCTGCAGACAACGGAACGTGAACCGCCATTTGGTCACCGTCAAAGTCGGCATTATACGCCGTACATACGAGTGGATGCAAACGAATCGCACGACCTTCAACCAAGATCGGTTCAAACGCTTGAATACCCAATCTATGCAGCGTAGGGGCACGGTTTAGAAGAACCGGATGTTCTTTGATTACTTCTTCGAGCACATCCCATACTTCAGCACTCACACGCTCTACTTTACGCTTCGCACTCTTAATGTTGTGTGCCAAACCTTTGTTAACAAGTTCTTTCATAACAAAAGGCTTGAACAGCTCCAGCGCCATCTCTTTTGGCAGACCGCATTGGTACATCTTCAAGTACGGACCTACTACGATAACGGAACGACCGGAGTAGTCAACACGTTTACCGAGCAAGTTTTGACGGAAACGTCCTTGTTTACCTTTCAGCATGTGGCTGAGGGATTTCAAAGGACGATTACCCGGACCTGTAACAGGGCGACCACGACGACCATTATCAATCAGAGCGTCAACAGCTTCCTGCAGCATCCGTTTTTCATTTTGCACGATAATATCTGGCGCACCCAGATCTAACAAGCGTTTCAGACGGTTATTACGGTTAATAACACGACGATACAGATCATTAAGGTCAGAAGTAGCAAAACGTCCACCATCCAACTGTACCATTGGACGAAGCTCAGGAGGAATAACAGGCAGTACGTCCATGATCATCCAATCCGGTTGGTTGCCAGAGTTACGGAATGCCTCAATAACTTCAAGGCGCTTGATCGCACGGTTTCGACGTTGCCCTTGAGCTGTACGCAGCTCTTCTTTCAAAAATTCCAATTCTTTGTCTATATCTAAATCTTGAAGAAGCTTTTTAACCGCTTCAGCACCCATTCCTGCCTGGAATCCGTAGCCATATTTCTCACGATAGCTGCGGTATTCTTTCTCGGACAGGAGTTGCTTTTTCTCCAAAGGCGTATCTCCTGGATCGGTTACAACATAAGATGCGAAGTAAATGATCTCTTCCAAAGATCTTGGAGACATATCAAGAGCAAGACCCATACGACTCGGAATGCCTTTGAAGTACCAAATGTGCGATACAGGAGCTGCCAACTCAATGTGGCCCATACGCTCACGGCGAACCTTAGCGCGAGTAACTTCTACTCCACAACGGTCACAGACAACACCTTTATAGCGTACACGTTTGTACTTACCACAGTGACATTCCCAATCTTTCGTAGGTCCGAAAATTTTCTCGCAAAATAGTCCTTCTTTTTCCGGTTTAAGCGTACGATAGTTAATCGTCTCCGGTTTTTTGACTTCTCCGCGGGACCAAGAACGAATCTTTTCGGGGGAAGCAAGCCCGATTTTCATATATTCGAAATTGTTAACGTCCAACAAGGAGCAACCCTCCTTAACCAAATCCTGAGTTTTTAGGTTTGATACCGCCCGGCAGCACCGGGCGGTATCAAGAAGCCTGATCCATCCAAAAATGGATCGAGGCATATAACAAAGCTGATATGAGTCAGTCAGCAGTCAAATTACTCTACGCCAACCTCAGAGCCTTCCAGATTCAAACTCAGCTTATCGCCAGTTGTGTCATCTTCATCATCAAGCTCTCTCATTTCGATCTCTTGTTCGTCTTCAGACAGAATCTTCACGTCCATACCCAAGCTTTGCAGCTCTTTGATCAAGACCTTGAATGATTCAGGAACACCCGGTTCAGGGACATTTTCACCTTTGACGATGGATTCGTAAGTTTTAACACGTCCAACCACATCATCGGATTTCACAGTCAAAATTTCCTGAAGCGTGTATGCTGCACCGTAGGCTTCCAGTGCCCATACTTCCATCTCCCCGAAGCGCTGACCACCGAATTGGGCTTTACCACCCAACGGCTGTTGCGTAACGAGAGAGTAAGGACCTGTAGAACGGGCATGGATCTTATCGTCGACCATGTGCGCCAGTTTGATCATGTGCATGACACCGACAGTAACTTCACGTTCAAAACGATCACCTGTACGTCCATCATACAACACCGTTTTACCATTGCGTTGCATACCCGCTTCTTCCATCGTATCAAATACGTCATACTCCTTGGCACCATCGAATACTGGAGTTGCCACATGAATACCAAGACGCATTGCAGCCATACCCAGATGCACTTCAAGCACCTGTCCGATGTTCATCCGTGAAGGTACGCCCAGCGGGTTCAGTACGACTTGCACTGGGGTGCCATCCGGCAAGAATGGCATATCTTCTTCAGGCAGAATACGGGCAACGACACCCTTGTTACCGTGACGTCCAGCCATTTTATCGCCTTCAGAAATTTTACGTTTTTGAGCAATGTATACGCGTACCAACTGGTTTACACCCGGTGGCAGCTCATCGCCATTTTCACGTGTAAATACTTTAACATCTACAACGATCCCGTCGGTTCCGTGAGGAACTCTCAAGGAAGTATCACGAACCTCGCGCGCCTTCTCACCAAAGATTGCATGCAAGAGACGTTCTTCAGCTGTCAGCTCAGTCACACCCTTAGGTGTTACTTTACCAACAAGAATGTCACCTGCGGCAATTTCCGCACCGATGCGAATGATGCCGCGCTCATCTAGATTACGAAGTGCTTCTTCACCAACATTCGGAATATCACGAGTGATTTCTTCTGGTCCAAGCTTCGTATCACGAGCCTCGGATTCGTATTCCTCGATATGGATCGAGGTGTATACATCCTCTTTAACCAGCTTCTCGCTCAGCAAGATCGCATCCTCGTAGTTGTAACCTTCCCAAGTCATGAACGCTACGACAACGTTACGTCCCAATGCCAACTCGCCCATTTCTGTGGATGGACCATCCGCTAGAATATCGCCAACCTTGACAATATCGCCTCTGTTTACGATTGGACGCTGGTTGATGCATGTTCCTTGGTTAGAACGCATAAATTTGTGTAATTTATACTTAACAATATCGCCTTTTACTTCAGTACCATCTACATTTTCAATACGACGCAACCAAATTTCGTTAGCCGAAGAACGTTCAATTACCCCGTTGTACTTGGACACAACGCAAACACCAGAATCTTTTGCAGACTTATGTTCCATCCCTGTTCCTACCAAAGGCGCTTTCGGAATCAGTAGTGGAACAGCCTGCCGCTGCATGTTGGAACCCATCAATGCGCGGTTCGAGTCATCATTCTCCAGGAACGGAATCAGTGCAGTAGCGACTGATACGACCTGTTTAGGCGATACGTCCATGTAATCAACACGGCTACTTGCCATCGGAATAATGTTATCAGACTGCTTGTTATAGCGGACAATAACGATTTCATCCTTAAAGGTGTTTTCTTCCGTCAATTCCGCATTTGCCTGAGCAACGATGTAGTTATCTTCTTCATCAGCAGTCAGGTAATCAATCTGATCTGTAACTTTTCCGGTTTTCGGATCTACCCAGCGATAAGGAGCTTCGATAAATCCGTACTCGTTGATACGTGCGAAAGTGGACAAAGAGTTGATCAAACCAATGTTTGGTCCCTCTGGTGTCTCGATAGGACACATACGGCCGTAGTGACTCGGATGGACGTCACGTACTTCCATGCCCGCGCGTTCGCGCGTCAAACCGCCGGGTCCGAGTGCAGACAGACGACGTTTGTGCGTTAATTCAGCAAGCGGGTTTGTCTGATCCATGAATTGAGACAGCTGGGAGCTACCGAAGAACTCTTTAATCGACGCAATGACCGGACGTATGTTAATCAGCGCCTGTGGCGTAATTACATTAGCATCCTGAATTGACATTCTTTCGCGTACCACGCGTTCCATACGGGACAGACCAATACGGAACTGATTTTGCAGCAACTCACCTACAGAACGCAAACGACGGTTACCCAAATGGTCAATGTCGTCTGTACTTCCGATTCCGTGAAGCAAGTTAATAAAATAACTGATGGAGGAAATAATATCGGCAGGCGTAATGTTCTTAACCGATTTATCGATATTTCCATTGGCAATCAGTTTTACTACTTTACCGTCTTCAATCGGTGAGAATACATCGATCGTTTGAAGCGGAATATCGTTGCTTTCCAATACGCCACTAGCAACATGATACGTACGATGTCCAACCGACTCTTCTAGTTGTGCCAAAATCTCGTCCAACAGGCGGCGGTCTACCATTTGCCCTGCTTCAGCGATGATTTCACCAGTTGTCGTATCAATCAGTGTCTCAGCAAGACGTTGATTGAACAGACGGTTTTTGATGTGAAGCTTTTTATTGATTTTGTAACGGCCTACGTTGGCCAGGTCATACCGTTTTGGATCAAAGAAGCGTGCAACAAGCAAGCTCTTTGCGTTATCCAATGTTGGTGGCTCACCCGGACGAAGACGCTCATAAATTTCAATCAGCGCTTTCTCCGTGGAATCCGTGTTGTCTTTATCAAGTGTGTTGCGGATATATTCGTCATTGCCGAGCAAATCCAGAATCTCAGCATCAGTGCCAAAGCCAAGCGCACGCAGCAACACCGTAACCGGAATTTTACGGGTACGGTCAATCCGGACATAGATAATATCCTTCGCATCCATCTCCAGTTCGAGCCAAGCCCCCCGGTTAGGAATTACCGTTGCGGTGTATGTTGTTTTCGCATTCTTGTCGACTTTTGTGCTGAAATAGACGCTGGGAGAGCGAACCAACTGGCTGACAATAACCCGTTCCGCACCGTTAATAATAAACGTACCCGTTTCAGTCATCAGCGGGAAGTCTCCCATGAATACTTCCTGCTCTTTCACTTCCCCGGTTTCTTTATTAATAAGCCGGACTTTTACCCGAAGCGGTGCTGCATACGTAACGTCGCGTTCCTTTGCGTCGTCAACGGTATATTTGGGTTCTCCGAGAGAGTAATCGATAAACTCCAGAATCAGATTTCCTGTGAAATCTTGAATTGGAGAAATATCCCGAAACATTTCCCGTAATCCTTCCTCCAAAAACCAATCATAGGATTTTTGTTGGATCTCAATCAGGTTGGGAACCTCGAGTACCTCATTAATACGTGCATAACTGCGCCGAGTGCGTCGACCATATTGAACAAGATGTCCTGCCAACTTAAACTCACCCCTCATGTCTACTCACTTTAAAAATACATTGCGAACCTCTGTTTGTGACCTTATAATAAGACACATACAGATGATTCGATCTTACAAATACAGAAAAGCCCTTACTCGAATGCATTCGAAAAAAGAGCGACGTATCTGCAGAATCCTCATACCGGAAGATCTTCATCACTTGTAGATTTGCCCAAAATGGTTATATTATACGTAAGAGATATAAATACTATACCCTGTTACGCATAAATCTATTGACATTTCAACAAACTAAAGCCATGGAGGGCATCCTAATACTGACATTTTATAATGATATCACAGACCAGGATTCAAGTCAATGGTCCTATTGCATTTTTCTAAAACTTTTTTCAGCCTTTAAAATCCGATAACCTTTATCCTTCGTAACTTCTTCCACATGACCGAAAAGGCTCTCTATTTTAGCGCTCGCCGAAGGAGCACCCTGCTTTTTCTGAATGACGACCCATAAAGCTCCACCCTCATTTAAATGCTCATACGCAAGCTCAAATATGGTATGAACCGTTTCTTTCCCTGCACGTATAGGAGGATTCGTCAAGATCACGTCAAAACGTTCGTGTTGCACTTCTGCAAACAAATCACTTTGCTTAATGGTGACATTTTTAATTCCATTACGCTCCGCATTCTCTATCGCTAGTTGAACGGCTCGCTCGTTAATATCAACCATTGTAACGTGTCCGTCCGGGACAAGCGTAGCCGCCGTCAAACCAATCGGCCCGTAACCACATCCTACATCCAATACCGAGGCATTTGCAGGAAGTTGCATAGCTTCAATCAACACACGACTCCCATAATCAATCCCCTGCTTTGAAAAAACGCCTGAATCGCTGGCAAATCGATAGGAACGTCCACGCAGCACCGTCTCTAGACTTCGCCGTTCATGTGCCGTCTCTGGCCGTCTGGAGTAATAATGATCAGCCATTCACGCCCACCTCTTTCGGTTGTACGGTTATATTAACATCATAGCCTTTAGAATAATATTTCAGACCTGTTTGTACTACCGCTTTACAGCAACAAACCCCTTGAAGATCACCTCAAGGGGTTTGTTTTAATTCATTGTCTGCTAAAGAGCAGTCAATTATTTTACTTCTACAGAAGCGCCTGCTTCTTCCAATTTTGCTTTAACGGATTCAGCTTCTTCTTTTGCAACTTTTTCTTTCAATGGTTTTGGAGCGTTGTCAACCAGTTCTTTTGCTTCTTTCAGGCCAAGACCTGTAATTTCGCGAACTGCTTTGATAACGTTGATTTTGGAAGCGCCAGCGCTTGTCAAGATTACGTCGAACTCGGATTGCTCAGCTTCTGCTGCGCCACCTGCTGCGCCACCTGCTACAGCTACTGGAGCTGCTGCAGTTACGCCGAATTCTTCTTCGATTGCTTTCACGAGATCGTTCAGTTCCAATACGGACATACCTTTAATTGCTTCCAAGATTTGCTCTTTACTCATGGTTGAACCTCCATTTAAATTCGTATTTTTTTGTTCTTAACTGCTATACAGCAGGTTTAAATCCCAACTTATGCACTTTGCTCTTCTTTATCTGCAACAGCTTTAACCGCAAGCGCGAAGTTGCGCATAGGAGCTTGAAGCACGCTGAGGAGCATGGAAAGGAGACCTTCGCGGGATGGCAGTTCTGCCAGCGCTTTGATTTCCTCAACACCGATCACACGACCTTCTACAACTGCACCTTTCAGTTCCAATGCATTGTTTTTCTTAGCGAAATCGTTCAAGATTTTAGCTGCAGACACTGCATCATCTTTACCGAACGCGATTGCAGTAGGACCTGTCAATACTGCGTCCAGTTCAGTCAATTCTGCTGCCGCAGTTGCACGGCGGAGCAGTGTGTTTTTCAGCACTTGAAATTCGATTCCGGCTTCGCGAAGCTGCTTACGCAGCTCAGTTACTTGGGCAACATTCAGACCGCGATAGTCTGCAACTACAGTTGTTACGCTCTCGCGCAATTTTGCAGCTACAACTTCAACAGCTTCTTGTTTTGCTTGAATCACCTTTGCATTTGCCAAACTGTACACCTCCTGATCAATTTATCTACTTTGTTAGAAACACCCATTCTGGCGTTCTACCAAAGTCGTTTTCATGAGCATGAAAAAAGCCTCCGTAGAGTACGAAGGCTTGATAAATCCACATGGACGGGACAAGCCCGTCGCATGAAACGTTCTATCATAACACCTCGGTAGGAAATTAAGCCCGAAAGCACCTACTGTCTACGGTAAGCATATTCAACTTTAACGGTCAGTCACAAGGACTCACAACTTTTACAGAATAACAAATTTGATTGAACGTGTCAACCGAAATATTATCTGTAAACAGATGTGTTCACACGTGCACTTGGTCCCATAGTCGAAGAAATAGCGATGTTTTTCAGGTATACACCTTTAGCAGCCGCTGGCTTCGCACGGTTCAAGGCTTCAATCAAGGCTTTAAGGTTCTCGTTCAGTTGCTCAGCACTGAAAGATGCTTTGCCGATTGGTGCGTGAATTTGACCTGCTTTGTCGAGACGGTATTCGATTTTACCGGCTTTAATTTCTTGAACAGCCTTGGCAACGTCGAAAGTAACTGTGCCTGCTTTAGGGTTAGGCATTAAACCTTTACCACCGAGCAAACGACCCAGTTTACCAACCTCACTCATCATATCAGGTGTCGCAACGCAGACGTCGAATTCGAACCAGCCTTGTTGGATTTTGTTGATCATATCTTGATCGCCAACAAAATCAGCGCCAGCCGCTTCCGCTTCTTTCACTTTGTCACCTTTTGCAAATACCAGAACACGTTGTGTTTTACCCGTACCATGTGGCAGGACAACAACACCACGAACAGCCTGGTCTTGTTTACGGGAATCTACGCCCAGACGAACTGCAGCTTCAACGGTTTCGTCGAATTTAGCAGTTGCAGCCTTTTTCACCAATTCAACGGCTTCCAAAGGCTCATAAGTTGCTTCGCTGTCAATCAGCTTAGCAGCTTCAAGGTACTTCTTACCATGTTTAGCCATTATCTTTTCCTCCTTATGTGGTATTAGCGGATATTCCTCCCACACTTACCGGACAGTCAAACCGCCGGCACACGTAGATTAATAAAATTAATCTACGATGGTGATACCCATGCTGCGAGCAGTACCTTCAACCATACGCATTGCCGATTCTACGGAAGCTGCGTTAAGGTCAGGCATTTTTTGCTCTGCAATTTGACGAACAGCAGCGCGATTTACAGTTGCAACTTTCGTTTTATTCGGTTCACCGGAACCTTTTTCGATTTTAGCAGCAACTTTCAACAGAACAGCAGCCGGTGGAGTTTTGGTGATGAACGTAAAAGAACGATCCTCAAATACCGAAATTTCAACCGGGATAATCAGGCCTGCTTGATCAGCAGTACGAGCATTGAACTCTTTACAGAATGCCATAATGTTGACACCTGCTTGACCCAAAGCTGGACCTACTGGAGGCGCTGGATTAGCTTTCCCTGCAGGGATCTGCAGTTTTACCATTTTAATTACCTTTTTTGCCATGGATGACACCTCCTTGACTCAATAGTGGTAGACGGACCTATTGATCCTCCCACAAGAAACCTGTAAGAAAAATCTATATTTTCTCCACTTGAGTATAATCCAACTCAAGCGGGGTTTCCCGTCCAAACATGTTGACGTGAACCTTAAGCTTGCTCTTCTCAACCAAAATTTCTTCCACGGAGCCCACAAAATTCGCAAAAGGACCAACTTTAATTCGCACGGATTCCTTAACATCGAATTCAATCTTCGGTTTCGGCTCTACCATGCCCATATGCTTCAGAATCTGTTCAACTTCTTCTGGAAGCAATGGCGTCGGCTTGGAACCCGAGCCTGTCGATCCTACAAATCCCGTAACACCTGGCGTGTTGCGTACAACATACCAAGAATCATCGGTTTGGACCATTTCGACCAAGACATAACCAGGGTAGACTTTACGCATAACGGTTTTTTTCTTACCGTCCTTGGTTACCAGTTCTTCTTCCATAGGAACAAGAACACGGAATATCTTGTCTTCCATGCCCATGGACTCAACGCGTTTTTCCAAATTGGCTTTGACTTTGTTCTCATACCCTGAATAGGTATGAACGACGTACCATCTTTTTTCCATATCAAGCCACCTGGAACCCTTCCTAGATAATCGCTTCGATCACAGCGGAAATGCCGATATCGAGAACCCAAAAATAAATCGTGACGAACGCAATCGTCCCTATGACAATCAGCGTATAGTTGGTCAGTTCTTTACGATTGGGCCAGCGAACTTTCTTGAGTTCAGCCCAGCTTTCAGAGAAAAAGGAAAACAGAGACTTGAAACTGCGTTTCACGCCGACTACACCTCCAAAAACTATCTGGTTTCCCGATGAGAAGTCTGTTCGTTACAGGACTTACAGAATTTCTTCATCTCCATGCGGTCGGGGTGATTACGCTTGTTTTTCGTCGTTGTGTAATTTCTTTGTTTGCAATTTGTACAAGCCAAAGTAATAATTACCCGCATGATGTGCACCTCCCGAAGACATCCAACACCGGAAGTCTCATAATTGATCCTAAAAAAAACCGCGAATTTAGGCCTACCTAAAACACTTTATCACACGGGGTTTTCCATGTCAACGAATGTTTGCATACATTTCGCAGTCCCGGTTGTGGTGCATTTTTACATCTGTCCATCCTTTGAAGCTGTTCTCTGAAATACTGCTTCAAAATCAAAGCGATATCTATTATTCATCTTTTTTAGTATAAATCATTTACAACACTTATAAACCTGCACAGCATACCCAAAACGAATAAAAAAAGACTCAAACTCGAGCCTTTTCCATGTCAGCCTCTACTTTCAACTATCCCTTACTTCCAGATACTTTTCAAGTTTACGTTTGACCCGTTGCAGCGCGTTATCAATGGATTTCACATGACGATCCAGATCTTCAGCAATCTCCTGATACGAACGTCCGTCCAGATACAACATAAGTACCTTGCGTTCTAGCTCGCTCAGAATCTCGGACATTTTGTCCTCAAGACCCACAAACTCTTCCTGATTGATAATCAGCTCTTCAGGATCACTTACTTGTGTTCCGCAAATCACATCGAGCAACGTCCGGTCTGACTCTTCATCATAGATGGGCTTGTCCAGAGATACGTAAGAGTTCAGAGGAATGTGCTTTTGTCGTGTAGCCGTCTTAATTGCCGTAATAATCTGTCGTGTTATGCACAACTCGGCGAAAGCCTTGAACGAAGCAAGCTTGTCTCCCTTAAAATCACGGATGGATTTGTAGAGACCAATCATGCCCTCCTGAATAATATCCTCGCGATCAGCCCCAATCAGGAAGTAGGATCTGGCCTTGGCCCGCACAAAGTTTCGATATTTGTTAATCAGAAACTCCAGCGCTTCCCCATCACCTTCATGGACTGCTCCGACAATGTCTTCATCATTTTTGTAATCAAACTTTGACAACATGATATCCTTGAGGTCCACACTCACTAACAATCCCTCCGGCTGCAACGCAAGGTACCCGTTACTCTCTCAAATATACGACAAGTATACGCGATGTAACCTGATACCGTCAACCACAACAACCTAAAAAAGAAGAGCGCTAACAAAATTGTCAATGGTTTCAAAATGGAGAGTATCCCAATTACTGGATCATTCTCTTCTCCAGCGTTCAAACAACTTTCGAAGCTCCGGACTCAGCTTGCCATCCAGCGAATTGCGGGACAATTTGGCGTTATCCTGCTGGATTCGCTTCTGGACTTCCCTTTCAGATTCCTCAATCTCGATCAGTAATTCTCGTGCCGATACTCTGAGTGCTCCCTGGCCAAAGGCCACATGCTGCTCTACCTGATCACTTGTCGCTACGTAAATGCTTCTCCTCTTGCTGCTCAGCTCACGAACTAATCGCTCGATGCACTCGTCGGCTGTCTCTTTTTCTCTCGTAAAATAAATCTGGACTTTGCTCTGGGCAAAGGTTTTACCTAATCCTGGCACCCTGTAAGCATCAAATACGACGATGACTCTTCTGCCCGAATACGCCTGATGATCCGCCAGTCGTTCAAGAAGTCTGTCCCTCGCTTCCTGCATACCAGATTGTACCAGTGCGGAAAGTTCGGGCCAGGCTCCAATCATGTTGTAACCGTCCACAAGCAGAACATCCCGCGTGTCAGCCATATCGTTAGCCCCGTGCCTGTCGTCCGCGCAAAACTTCGTACATGACGACACCTGCAGCTACAGAAGCATTGAGGGAATTGATTTGTCCCGCCATTGGCAGCTTGACGAGTACATCACATTTCTCGCGGATCAAACGGCCCATTCCTTTATTTTCGTTACCAATGACAATCGCTACGGGACCGGTGAATACTCCATTCCCAAAGACGGGATCGGTTGCTGTAACATCCGTGCCAACTACCCATACACCTTCTTCTTTAAGACGGTCAATGGTTTGTCCCAAATTGCTCACACGCGCCACCGGGACGTACTCCACAGCACCTGCCGATGTTTTAGACACCGTTACAGTTACAGCGGCTGAACGCCTTTTCGGCACTATAATACCGTGTGCTCCAGTGCAATCCGCCGTACGAAGGATAGAGCCCAAGTTATGAGGGTCTTCAATCTCATCGAGCAAAATCAAAAACGGCTCTTCTCCCTTAGCACGAGCACCAGCAAGCAAGTCCTCCACCTCAGCGTAGGCAAAAGGTGCAGCTTGCGCGACCACTCCCTGATGCTGAATGCCTGGAACCATTTGATCGAGCTTACGCTTGTCCACCTGCAAAACAATGATTCCTGCTTTTTTCGCCTCAGCCGTAATCGGCAGTGTCAAATGCTTTTGTGCATTATCCGCAATCCATATTTTATTTATCGTCCTGCCTGAACGCAGCGCCTCTGTTACCGAATGCTTACCGGCAATCCATTCTTCTTCCATCTCTAGCTTCCTCCCGGGAAACGGTCGATATCAATTCGTTCAATCCGTCTCCAATTTATGATTTTTCTGCATTTTCCATTTGTGCAATTCCGTACGTAATCAACTCTCTCAATCTGTCCAAATGTCCATCACAATAAAGATAACCAATCAAGCCTTCCAGCGCCGTGGCATGCCGATACTCAAGCACATCAGCATTTTTGGGCAGGCTCCCTGATTTGGCATTTCTTCCTTGTCGGACAATATCACGTTCTTCATCCGTCAGCACCGTTTCTAGCAATCCCAACATACGGCTCTGTGCTTTGGCGGAGACAAGCCTTGTAGCTCGTCGATGTAAATGATTGGGACGCAGGTTGGGCTGTGCCAACAGATATTGCCGGACAGCCACCTCATACACTGCATCACCAATGTAAGCTAACGCAATGGGTGGCATCAAGCGAGCCGGCTTGGACGCAGGATACGGAAACCAGTTTCCTGCGCCTTCCACAGCTCCTGAGTTCAGTGGCTTATTACTCATTTCCGCCGCCACCGCATACCCTGCGCCGTATCTTCAAGCACAATGCCTTTAGTAGCTAACAGATCACGAATTTCGTCAGCTCTACCCCAGTTTTTAGTTTTACGAGCTTCGACACGTTCTGCAATTAACTGCTCAATTTCGTCATCCAGCAGTTCTTCACTCGGTTCCGAATAAATGCGAAGCACCGTATTCATCGAATGGAAGGTATGCAGCACCGCTTGCAATTCCGCCTGATTGACAACATCACGCTGCAACAAAAGATTGGCTTCGCTGACCCATTCGAACACCGCAGTAATCGCATCAGGCGTATTGAAATCATCATCCATTTTTTCGCCAAATTGCTGTAATATCCCGTCAAGCTTCATTTGCAGCTCAGCCGATACTGCTTCATTACCTTTCAAAGCCATGGATAAACGATGCTTTACATTGGCGACTGCATTGGCAATCCGTTCGACACTATTCTCCGCCTGACTCATCGTCTCTTGGTTGTAGTTCAAAGGGTTGCGGTAATGTGTCGACAGCATAAAATAACGTAAAGCTTCGGGCTTGTGACGAGCACGCAGATCTTTAACCAAAATACCGTTACCGAGTGATTTCGACATTTTTTCATTATCTATGCGAATATATCCGTTATGCATCCAGTAGCGAGATAATGGTTTACCCGTAATCACTTCGGATTGTGCGCATTCACATTCATGATGCGGAAATTGCAGATCCTGTCCGCCTCCGTGAATATCCAGTGTATCCCCCAAATAGTGACGAGCCATAGCAGAGCATTCGATATGCCAGCCTGGGCGTCCATCCCCCCAAGGACTTGACCAGTAAATTTCTCCCGGTTTCGCTGCTTTCCAGAGTACAAAATCCTCGGCATTCTCCTTGCGTTCATCCACATTGATGCGAATCCCAAACTGGAGTTCCTCCAAATTTTGGCCTGACAGCTGTCCGTAGTCTTTAAACATTTTGGTCCGGTAGAAGACATCACCATCATTCTCGTAGGCATAGCCTTTGTCTACCAGGTCCTTGATAAAATCAATAATCAGATCCATGCTTTCGGTTACACGAGGATTTATGCTGGCAGCAGGAACATTCAATCCTGTCAGATCCTCATGATAGGCAGCAATAAACTTCTCGGCAACTGCCGGAACCTCCATATTAAGTTCCCGAGCTTTGCGGATCAACTTATCATCAACGTCCGTAAAATTCACCACATAGTTTACATCATAGCCCAAATACTCCAAGTAGCTGCGTACCACGTCGAACACAATTACAGGTCGTGCATTACCAATATGAATGTAATCATACACTGTAGGACCACATACATACATTTTAACCTTTCCAGGCTCCAGTGGCACAAAAGGCTCCCGGCTCCTCGTCATTGTATTATAAATTTGAAGCGACATCGTTATGTTCCTCCCTCATGAAAATTATCCTTGTAATTTATTCTCTTGGGTCACCTGATGTTTCTGAGCAGATTGCTCCTCCTTCAAATCAGACAATTCTGCTCGTAATCGTTCTATTTCCATTTGAAGAGACCGTATGGAATCGACGACCGGGTCAGGCAACTGGTGACTAAGTCGATCTGGACGTCTGCCATCCTGTCTGACCACTCGCCCGGGGATACCCACTACCGTACTGTTTGGCGGAACTTCTTTTAGCACAACCGAGTTGGAGCCAATATTGGATTGCGCCCCAATCGTAAATGAACCCAATATTTTTGCACCGGAGCCTATAACGACATTATTCCCAATGGTGGGGTGGCGCTTCCCTTTCTCTTTTCCAGTTCCTCCAAGAGTAACCCCCTGATACAATACGACATCATCGCCAATTTCACAGGTTTCGCCAATGACAACACCCATGCCGTGGTCAATGAACAGCCGATCTCCGATACGAGCGCCAGGATGAATTTCAATTCCTGTCATAAACCTCGATACCTGGGATATAACACGGGCTAGAGTACACCACTTTCGCAAATAAAACCAATGTGCAATTCGGTGTGCCCAAAGGGCATGAACGCCAGAATACGTAAAAATGACTTCCAGCTTACTCCGGGCGGCCGGATCATTATCCAAAACAGTTTGAATATCGGATTTGAAATGCCTGAACATGTCGCCCTCCTATTCCCTCCATATCCTTGCCGCATCACACTTCACATTTCGCCAATTTTCGTAGTCACCAGCATTCTTCGACAATTTTCAGTCTACAGCGAGTCTGAATCTGATAAAAATGAAAAAGCGCCTCCGCAGCCTAGGCTGCAGAGACGCATATACGTGGTCCCACTCTGCTTCGAACATATCTGCTACAAAAAAAGCAGAAAAGTCCGTCTTTGGCGTCCTGTAACGGGAACGAATCGGCAAGCCCTTGCCACATTAGCATTGTAGGCTAACGAGGGTTCGGGCGCACGGCTCCCAGGCGCATTTCCTCCGCAGGTCATCTAGACGGTTCTCAGCCTGGGGTTTCCCCTCGACCGTCCTCTCTGGCAGATGCCCTTATGCAGTGTACTTCTCCTGTTCGCAGCCTTTACACGTAAGTATCAATCCATATCAATGGAGTCATTATAGCGAAAAGACAACAAATTGACAAGAAATATCAGCCTTTAATTTGTGCCTTAAGACGGTCCAATACCTTGTCACGTCCAAGTAGATAGATGGTCTCGTTCAGATCCCGTCCATGAGTTTGACCTGTAAGGGCCACACGAATCGGCATGAACAGCTGTTTCCCCTTAAAACCAGTTTCCTTTTGGACTTCTTTGATCAGCTTGGCCATTTGTGGAGCCGTAAATTCCTCGCTCGTTTCAACCTTAGCTGCAAAGGCTCTAAGTACATCAGGAACCTGTTCTTCAGCCAGAACAGCCGCCGCATCAGCATCCAACTCCAGATGTGAACGGAAAAACAACTCAGACAACGCCACAATATCAGACGCTGAAGTCATTTGTTCTTGGTATAAGCGGACAAGAGCTTTAGCCCAATCCTGTTGTTCAGCCGATAAATCATTCGGCAACAGTCCTGCTGCCTGCAAATGTGGAATTGCCATACTGGCAATCCGTTCAGGATCAGCTTTTTTAATATAATGATTATTCAAATAAGCAAGCTTGTTTGTATCAAATACAGCTGGGCTTTTGGACAAACGATTAGGATCGAAAATCGAGATTAATTGTTCCCGATCATAGATCTCTTCCTCGCCTTCCGGAGACCAGCCCAACAATGCAATAAAGTTGAATATAGCTTCCGGCAGATAGCCCAGCTTATCGTACTGCTCCATGAACTGAATAATGGATTCATTTCGTTTGCTGAGCTTTTTGTGATCCTCGCCTACGATCAGCGTCATATGACCAAAGCGTGGAGGCTCCCAGCCGAGAGCTTCAAAAATCATCAACTGCCGCGGTGTATTGGATACATGATCCTCACCCCGTAGTACATGCGATATTTTCATCAAATAGTCGTCAACCGCTACAGCGAAGTTATATGTCGGAATACCGTCTTTTTTGACGATAACAAAATCGCCGCTTTCTTTGGAATTGAACGTAATTTGACCTTTAACAATATCATCAAACGTATATTCACGATCTTCTGGTACGCGAAAACGAATACTTGGTACACGGCCCTCTGCTTCAAACGCCTGACACTGTTCTTCTGTTAAATCACGGTGTTTTCCTGAGTAACGTGGTGTCTCCCCACGTTCCATCTGTTCTTCACGCTCGCGTTCAAGTTCTTCTTCCGTGCAATAACAGCGGTATGCCAAACCGCGATCCAGCAAGTCCTGCCAGTATGTTTTGTAGATGTCCAAGCGCTCGGTCTGGCGATAAGGTCCAAACTCGCCGCCCACGTCTATACTTTCATCCCAGTCCATACCCAACCATTTCAAATATTTAAGCTGGCTTTCTTCTCCGCCCTCAATATTGCGCTTCACATCTGTATCTTCAATGCGAATAATAAATTTCCCGCCTTGATTGCGGGCAAACAAATAATTAAATAATGCCGTTCTGGCATTTCCAATATGCAGATGTCCTGTTGGACTTGGTGCATAGCGTACACGAACTTCCGTGCTCATATAATCTCCTCCAAATAGAATTACTCAAGATGATAGCATTTACTTGATTAGACAGACAACCGACTGAGCCGCGATTCCCTCGCTTCGCCCGGTAAACCCGAGTTGCTCCGTCGTCGTCGCCTTGACATTTACCTGTGATGACTCCTCTGCTTCCAGCACCCGGGCGATGATTTCATTCATCTGCGGGATGTACGATGCCATCTTGGGCTTCTGCGCAATAATTGTAGAATCGATGTTCCCCAATCGGTATCCCCGCTCTTTAGCCAGCCCCCACACATGCTCCAGTAGCTTAAGACTATCCGCGTCCTTAAATTCAGGGTCATTATCTGGAAAATGCTTTCCGATGTCTCCCAAGCCAAGCGCACCCAGGATAGCATCGCTAATGGCATGCAGCAGCACGTCTGCATCGGAATGACCCAGTAAACCTTTTTCATACGGAATATTTACTCCTCCGATGATGCATGGCCTTCCTTCCACCAGCTGGTGGACGTCAAATCCTTGCCCCACTCTAATCATTTGATATCCTCTCCCTCTGTCTTTACCCATAACCCCGCCATCTCCAAATCCTCAGGCGTAGTAATTTTGATGTTTTTGTAGCTGCCTTGAACGACAGTAACCGGAATGCCTAGCCGCTCCACCAGCATGGAATCATCTGTCCCTAAAAATCCTGTCTGCTCCGCTTCCTCATAGGCCCGCAGCAGATCGGAAAGACGAAAAGTCTGTGGCGTTTGAATACTCCACAGACTACGGCGATCCGGCGTTGCTGTAATGATACCATCCCCGTTCACTTGCTTGATCGTATCCTTTACAGGTACTGCCGCTACAGAAGCACCAGTACGCTGAGCAGCCTCCAGGCATGAACGTACAAGCTCAGGCTGAATCAATGGCCGCACACCATCATGCACCATCACCCAATCTGTTCGCAAGTGGCGCAAACCGCGATAAACCGAATGCTGGCGTTCACTGCCACCAGCCACCACCCGTACATTTTTACCAATCTTGTATTGATGAATCCAGTCTCTGCAGCGTTCCACATCTCCAGCTCCAGTAACCATCACCATTTCATCCACTTCAGGCATTGCTGCGAATATTTCAAGTGTATGTATGAAGATGGGCTTGTCTCGCAAAAGCAGAAATTGCTTGCTCTCCTGCGTTCCCATACGGGAGCCGCGCCCGGCCGCCACAATCACGACTCCTACCTGATTGTTCATTCAAATAACTCCTGCCCTGATCGCACTTGGACGATCCGTATGATAACACATCTACTTCATCATACCTCGTTTATTGAGCTTTTTCCAATAATTTCGGTTTAGCAAAGATCATACGGCCCGCAGAGGTCTGAAGTACGCTTGTGACCAGTACTTCCATGAGAGAGCCAATATAGTCACGTCCACCCTCCACAACAATCATCGTACCATCATCCAGATAAGCTACACCTTGCCCATGCTCCTTGCCATCTTTGATAATCTGCACCATAATCTCCTCACCGGGCAGTACGACAGGCTTCACTGCATTCGCCAAATCATTAATGTTCAGCACAGACACACCTTGAAGTTCGCATACTTTATTCAGGTTAAAATCATTAGTTACAACTTTACCCTGCAACACCTTTGCAAGCTTAACCAGCTTACTGTCGACCTCTGAAATTTCCTCAAAATCCCCCTCATAGATGAGCACATTCACATCTAGCTCTTTTTGAATTTTATTCAAAATATCCAGACCCCGCCGCCCACGATTACGCTTAAGTAAATCTGAAGAATCTGCGATATGCTGAAGCTCCTCCAACACAAATTCAGGAATCACAATGGTCCCTTCAATAAAACCTGTCTTGCAGATATCCGCAATACGCCCATCTATAATGACGCTGGTGTCCAAAATTTTATGTTCCTCCAGCTTGCGTTCTTCTACATCCGTTCCCCGACCAAAAAAGCCTGAACTCCAAAAGGATGACAACTCGTCCCGTTTTTCTAGCCCAACCATCAACCCCACATATCCACATACCAAGGTAACCGCGGTCTGGATAAGTAAACCAGGTGCTCCTAACCCTGAAAAGAGTGGATAAACTGCCAAGGAAAGGATCAGCCCCACCGCTAAGCCCATGACACCTGCTATCATCTCATTCATCGGAATTCGTACCAAACCTTCAATACCCTGCTGCAATCGATTCGCCACGGACGCCCCTGCGAATGAGCAGCCAACCATAAATACCACCGCTCCCGCTAACATCCAAACAGCCATTCCTGGTAAAGAACCATCACTCAACCATTGTGGCATCCACGTTACTAAGCCTCCTATCCGCTGGTATAACGTATAGCCAAACCACGCGCCGCACAATCCTGTAAAAGTTAAAATAGCCTTTCTCCACATTGAGTCTCTATACCTCCTTTATTTTCTTTTCAATAGTCTGCTATTTATTGGATACATAGCACTTCCCTTACCAGTATGGTCCATTTCCCACATAACTAACCCTGTGTTTTCACTTTTTATGCATAAAAAAAGCATTTATCCCCTTGAATGAATCAAGGAAATAAATGCTTCTTGTAGTTCTTGTCTGACACTAACGTTGCGAATGACGATATTGATCGTCCTGTTCTTCCTGTTTAGAACGATCCCGCTCACGTCCACGTCTGCGTGATAACTTCCGAATGTTCAGCTTCATACCGTACAACGCATAAAGCACCAGTGGTACAAAAATCAGCTTCGACAGCTGATCAGGAAATTTAACAGCTAGAACCACCGCTGCAATTACGACCCACGGAGCAACCCAGATCGCTTTTTTCGGAAGGCCGACCTTTTTGAAATTTGGATATCTCATGGAGCTAACCATCAAATAAGAGACTAGCAACATGGCAATCGACATGTATAACAATGAAATCTCGTTATGGAATAAGGACAACGTGGCTAATACGCCACCTGCTGCCGGAATGGGTAAACCTGTGAAATAACCTGGTACACCGGGACGTACGTTAAATCGAGCCAAACGCAATGCTCCGCACATCGGAAAAATGGCTGTAACCGTCCAAGCCAAAGCCGAATTCGCATCATGAAAAGCAACCATGTACATAATAACTGCGGGAGCAACACCAAAAGATATCATATCTGATAAGGAGTCCAGTTCTTTACCGAATTCGCTCTGGGCATTCAAAGCCCGGGCCATCCTTCCATCCAGTCCGTCCAACAACATGGCGACAATAACCATAATAGCGGCAAGACTGTATTTTCCGTCTACGGCCAATAAAATGGCGATCATTCCGAGAAACAAGTTACCCAAGGTACACATGTTCGGAATTGATTTGGTAATCATCTCTTCACCTCAATGTATGAATTGTTCCATTATAATCCTTTCACTGTATTACATTTACATTTGTCTGTCAATGAAAACTTGTTCCTGTAAACGTTTAAGCCCTTCTTTAATCGTACGTGCACGAACCTCTCCTATACCATCCACTTCATCCAGTTCTTCTATCGTTGCTGTGATGACATGTGGAAAACGTCCAAACCGCTCTACCAGATTATGAATAATCACATTGGGCAAACGAGGTATTTTGTTCAGCACCCGATATCCGCGTGCAGCAATATATTCTTCTGATGTCGCTGCTGAAGAAGGGTAGCCTAATAAACGTACTATATGATTCACATCCAGTAATTCGTCGTCCGTAGAACGTTTGAGTCCCAATATAATTTCACGGATCTTCTCGTCGCTGTCGTCTTTGGCATAATCCTTATACAGCAACCAAGCTTCTTCCTCGATATTACTGACAAGCTCCTCCATCTGCATGCTAATCAGCCTGCCCTCATTCCCGAGCTCGTTAATAAATCGTTTGATCTCCATTTTGATGCGCAGCACCATTTCGATCCGTTGAATGACATTAACGACCTCCGGCATGGTAACCAGTTCTTCGAATTCAGATGCAGTTAAATTCGTTGAGGCTTGCCCCAATACGGATCTATATTTTTCTAACGTCTGAATAGCCTGATTAGCTTTCGTTAAAATAACCCCGATTTCCTTGAGCGCATACCGTAAAGTCCCCTGATACAACGTAATAATATTACGACGCTGGGAAATAGACACAACCAGTTTGCCAGTCTGCTTTGCAACTCGTTCCGCCGTCCGATGCCGAATCCCTGTTTCTATGGACGAAATGGAGGAATCGGGAATCAATTGCGTATTGGCATATAAAATTCGCTTTAAATCCTCACTCAATATGATTGCGCCGTCCATTTTAGCCAGCTCATACAAATAGTTCGGCGAAAAGTCACAATTAATAGAGAAACCGCCATCCACGACTTCCATTACTTCCGGGCTATAGCCAACGACCAGAAGAGCACCCGTTTTGGCACGCAAAACGTTTTCCAATCCGTCGCGAAAGGGAGTTCCCGGTGCCACAAGCCGTAGCAAATCGTTCATTTTATCCAGTTGGCTCGCTTCCTTCATCCTCAATGCCCCCTAATCTAATGCGGCTGCCAGTGCATCTGCCACCGTTCCAACTCCGATAATTTGTATCCCTTTTGGATGTGTCCAGCCCTTCAAGCTTTTCTCGGGCATGATCACCCGTTTGAAACCTAATTTCTCTGCTTCTCGCACTCGCTGTTCTGCTCGGGATACAGCCCGCACCTCGCCTGTCAGTCCTACTTCACCAAAAATCACATCGTACGGCTTGGTAGGAGCATCCCTAAAGCTGGAAGCAATGCTCACCGCTATGGCTAAATCCACCGCTGGTTCATCCAGCTTTACGCCTCCAGCAACATTGAGATAAGCGTCCTGGTTTTGCAAAAACATGCCCATCCGCTTTTCTAGTACGGCAATGATTAATCCCATCCGATGATGGTCAATCCCCGTACCCATTCGGCGTGGAGATGGAAAATGCGTAGCCGCAATGAGTGCTTGCAGTTCAACCAATACAGGTCGGGTTCCCTCCATACTGGCAACGACTGTGGAACCAGCCACCCCCAGTGGCCGTTCGGACAGGAAGAGCTCAGAAGGATTCGCCACCTCACGCAAACCACTTTCGGCCATTTCAAAAATACCAATTTCATTCGTAGAACCGAAACGATTCTTAACCGCACGCAACAGCCGATACGTATGATGGCGCTCTCCTTCAAAATAAAGTACACAATCGACCATATGCTCCAACAAACGCGGACCTGCAATAGCGCCTTCTTTGGTCACATGCCCTACCAGTACTGTAGCAATACCTAATCCCTTGGCAATCCGCATAAATCGTGAAGTACACTCGCGCACCTGAGCTACACTACCAGGCGCACTTGTCACCTCAGGCAAATATACAGTCTGTATCGAGTCGATGACCAAAAACTCCGGCTTCAAGCTGTCCACTGCTTCTTCAATCGTCTCCAAATTCGTCTCACATAATACGTACAGACTGGGAGACAAAGCACCGAGGCGATCTGCACGTAGCTTCGTTTGGCGGACGGATTCCTCACCAGACACGTAGAGTACCTTTAAACCAGTTAAAGCCAGCTCATTAGAGGTTTGCAGCATAAGCGTAGACTTACCGATCCCCGGGTCTCCACCCACCAGAACAAGTGAACCTGGCACCACACCTCCACCGAGTACACGATTTAATTCACCAATTCCCGTCAAAATTCGTGTTTCTTTGCCACTCTCCACTTCAATAATAGGAAGCGGTTTGTCTTTTGTGCTATGAGTAAGAAGGGAAGATCCCATTCCTTGAGTTTTTACAACGCTTTCCGTTTCTTCGACCATGGAATTCCATGCCTGGCATCCAGGACATTTTCCGTACCATTTAGGCGATTCATAGCCACATTCTGTACAGGAAAATTTAGTTTTCACTTTAGCCATACTTTATTCCTTGGCTCCTTCTTGACAACGATGATGTCAATTTTATCTTCACACAGCACCTGAAAGAGCTGTAACAATAAAAGTTTACCATTGAAGCTTGGCGGACGTAAAGCAATATCACAAACTTTCCCAAAGCTTTTACCCTACCCTTTCAAGGTGTTCAATACACAAAAAGGGTGCCTTCGCAATAGCTTTCCAGCCTGCGAGACACCCTTTTCTAATGTTTTATTTACTAAACTGCTTTAGGACTTCGCGGATACATTATCCTTTTTCGTTACTGTCAATGCACCGTTCTCTTCATCAATATAGAGAGAGTCGCCTTTAGAAATGTTTCCAGTCAACAGTTCCTCGGACAGGCGATCTTCAATATGCTTCTGGATTGCACGACGCAATGGACGCGCACCATACGCTGGATCGAAGCCTTCCTTGGCAAGGAAATTCTTAGCCTTGTCTGTCAACTCAAAGTCAACCTCATACTCATTCAGACGCTTACGCAGCTCCTCAGACATGAGTGAAACAATTTCGGCAATATGTTTTTCTTCAAGAGAATGGAACACGATAATTTCATCTATCCGATTCAAGAACTCAGGACGGAAGCTCTTCTTCAGTTCATCCATCACTTTGCCCTTCATGTTATCGTAATCCGCCCCAGCGTCCACAACAGCTGTAAAGCCAAGCGTGGAGTTACGCTTGATCGCCTGTGCACCAACGTTGGATGTTAGGATGATGAGAGTGTTACGGAAGTCAACAACACGTCCTTTGGAATCCGTCAGACGTCCATCCTCCAACACTTGCAGCAGAATATTGAATACTTCCGGGTGTGCTTTTTCAATTTCATCCAGCAACACAACAGAGTAAGGCTTACGACGTACCTTTTCAGTCAGTTGGCCACCTTCTTCATATCCTACGTATCCTGGAGGCGCTCCTACCAAACGGGATGTGGAGTGTTTCTCCATATATTCGGACATATCAATACGGATAACCGCATTTTCATCACCAAACATAGATTCAGCCAAGGCGCGTGCCAGCTCTGTTTTACCAACCCCAGTTGGACCGAGGAAAATAAAGGAGCCAATTGGACGTTTCGGATCTTTCAGACCGGCGCGTGCCCGGCGAATCGCCCGACTTACTGCCTTAACAGCTTCGTCCTGCCCAATCACCCGTTCATGCAACAGTTGCTCCATATTCAGCAAACGATGTGTTTCTTCTTCCTTCAGCTTGCTGACTGGGACACCAGTCCAGATGGCAACAACCTGAGCAATATCCTCTGGTGTAACTTCGGAATCTGTACGCCCCTGTTGTTCTTTCCATTGGTTTTTAGTGACATCCAGCTCTTCACGAATTTTTTGCTCTGTATCGCGCAGCGCAGCTGCCTTTTCAAACTCCTGGCTTTGTACCGCTGAATCTTTTTCCTTACGGATATCCTCCAGACGGTTTTCCAGCTGTTTCAGGTTTGGCGGTACTGTATAGGAATTGAGCCTTACCTTGGAGCCCGCTTCATCAATAAGGTCAATAGCCTTATCCGGTAGGAAGCGATCCGTAATATAACGATCTGACAATCTTACTGCAGCTTCAATAGCCTCATCAGTGATTTTCACACGGTGATGCGCTTCGTAACGGTCGCGCAGACCATACAAGATTTGAATCGCTTCTTCTGGAGAAGGTTGATCCACGGTTATAGGTTGAAAACGACGCTCCAAAGCAGCATCTTTCTCAATATATTTGCGGTATTCATCCAGCGTGGTGGCACCGATACATTGCAGCTCGCCACGTGCCAGAGCAGGTTTCAGGATGTTGGACGCATCAATTGCGCCTTCCGCTCCACCAGCACCAATCAGTGTATGCAGCTCATCAATGAACAATACGATATTTCCAGCTTGACGAATCTCGTCCATAATCTTCTTCAAGCGATCCTCAAATTCACCACGATACTTAGTACCTGCTACTACAGAACCCATATCGAGTGTCATTACGCGTTTGTCGCGCAACGTTTCGGGAATTTCATTCGCTATGATTTTTTGTGCCAATCCTTCGGCAATCGCCGTTTTACCTACCCCAGGTTCACCGATCAAAACAGGGTTGTTCTTTGTACGGCGGCTGAGCACTTGAATAACGCGCTCAATTTCCTTGCTGCGCCCAATAACGGGGTCCAGGTTATTTTCCTTCGCAGAAGCCGTCAGATCGCGTGCCAGACTGTCCAGAGTTGGTGTGCTGACATTAGCTGGAGCACCGTGATGGCTGGAAACCGCCTCGCTGCTACCGAGCAATTGAAGCACTTGCTGACGCGCTTTGTTCAGACTGATACCCAGGTTGTTCAGTACACGTGCTGCTACGCCTTCACCTTCACGAATAAGGCCTAGCAAAATATGCTCGGTACCTACATAGGTATGACCCAATTTACGTGCTTCGTCCATAGACAGCTCAATGACTTTCTTGGCACGTGGAGTATAGGCAATGTTCGTCGGTTGCTCTTGACCGCGTCCAATCAGTGTTTCCACTTCATCCTGGATTTTTTCCAGTCCCAGCCCTAAACCGATTAAGGCTTTCGCTGCTATTCCTTCACCTTCACGAATGAGTCCTAGCAAAATGTGCTCTGTGCCAATGTTGTTGTGTCCCAATCGAACAGCTTCTTCCTGGGCCAAGGCAAGCACTTTCTGTGCACGTTCCGTAAATCTTCCAAACATCATATATCCTGCACCTCCACAGTGTGTATTTCAGTTCATTCTATATATTAAAGGGTTGTGCCTAATTTTTGCCGGATCAGCTTCGCCCGGTACATATCGCGCTCACCGGTATTCATTTTATCCCCAAAGCTTTTTTGTAAAAAGCCGGGTTGCGTCATCACATTAAGCTCATTCATCGCTGCAATGGAAGGACGCTCCAAAATTCCTAAATCTACACCGAGACGTACATCGGACAGCCGCTGTGCAGCCTCCTTGGAATCCAAAACTGCTGCATATGACAAAATACCGAATGAACGCATCACCCGATCTGTAATCCGCAGCATGGATTCATTCATCAATCGTTCTCTGGCAGAACGTTCGTGCTCTATAATTTGCAGCACCACGCCATGTAGATTCTCGATAATTTCCGCTTCGGTTTGTCCCAAGGTAATCTGATTGGATACCTGAAACAAATTCCCAACTGCTTCGCTGCCTTCACCATAAATACCGCGAACTGTAAGACCCACCTGTGAAACAGCGGACAATATACGATTGATTTGATGAGTCATGACCAATGCGGGCAAATGCATCATCACCGAAGCTCTCATACCTGTGCCGACATTCGTCGGGCAACTGGTCAGAAAACCTCTCCGATCATCAAATGCATAATCAACATGCGCTTCAAATGCATCATCAATGACCATAGCACGTTCCCAAGCTTCTCTAACCTGACATCCCGGATATAAGCACTGAATACGCAGATGATCCTCTTCATTTATCATAACACTAACTGATTCATCATCACTAATCAACACAGCACCGTTGCGAGATTCGTTCGCCAAATTAGGACTAATCAAGTGCTTCTCAACCAGTACCTGTTTGTCGATCTCATCCAACTCGGATATTTTCAAGGTATGAAAAGTACCAAAACGACGCAAATCATCATACTGAAGGATATCCGTTAAGCGTTGAAGCACTTCTTCCGACTGCTGGTTGGTAGCAAGCATGGGAAAAGGCAGATGCTGCAAGTTACGCGCAATTCTTACCCGGCTACTAATGACAATCTCCGAATCCGCAGCATCACCACGCATCCAATCACTTAGCGGCTTTTCCGTAAATCGGATATTGGGCATCACGCATTCCCTCCTACTCTTCACAAACTTTACTCTTCAGTCATTTCTTTTTCAAGCTTTCTGATTTGATCCCTAAGCTCAGCAGCTGATTCGAATTCTTCCTGTACAATGTGTTGTTGCATCTCTTTTTTCAAATCATCAATTTGCCGTTTAACCTTTAATCGGCCTCCAGTACGGACCGGAACTTTCCCAACATGACTCGTACTACCATGCACACGCTTGAACAGAGGGTCCAGGCGACTATCAAAATATTGATAGCATGATGGACATCCAAAGCGTCCTAGCTTACTAAACTGTGTATAAGTCATACCGCAATCCTTGCATTGTAGATTTTGGGGAACACTGTGACCTGAAGACTGGCTCTTTGTGCTGGAGTCAAAATCCAACATCCCCGACAACAAGCTATGAATCGAAAAGCCATTAGGTGTTCCAGGGATCATCTCCCCTTTTTCCTTCGCACATGTCTCACAAATATGAAACTCTGTCTTTTCGCCATTCACAATTTTGGTGAAATGCAAAGTTGCCGGCCGCATATTACATTCTTGGCACAGCATAAAAGCACCTCCTTCAACGTCAGGATTTTTACAAATCCCTACATCTGAATTGCAAATCTCTATTCACTGGTTAATGGATACTAGCTATTTGGCCGCCAGCAACGAGATCAGCATAGCCTTAAGCAATCTTGCTCGCAGTTGGTCACGATAGGGAAGCTTCAGCAATAATGTATCTCTTGATAAAGCAGCCTTTATTAGACCCGCTTCCCTTTTACTTAAAAAATGAGCTTCCTCTAACTGATAAATCAATCCTTCTGCTGCCGATTGGCTAATTTCCTCCCCGATGCTCTGATGAAGGTGTGTATGGATCGCATGCTGTGCAGGCAATTGAATTCGCTGAATCCGAATATAACCTCCACCACCGCGTTTACTTTCCACCACATAACCTTTTTCCAGCGTAAACCGGGTACTAATTACATAATTAATTTGCGACGGTACGCAGGAAAAGCGGTCAGCCAGATCATTGCGCTGAATCTCCACTAAGCCTTGGGGACTTTCCAGCAGCATGCTCTTCAAATATTGTTCAATAATGTCGGAAACATTGCGCATTTCATCATCCTCCACTAACGGAAACGCAAGTATTCAAGTACATTTCACGCTCCACAGAGTCCGCCGTATATTGAACTTAACCAAACGGTATAGTCACGAATCTAAGCTGTATTCAGGCTATTGCCTGTTCTACATCCATTGGAATTGTACCGTTTCGTTTCTAGTGTGACCTTTATTTGCGATAAATCATACACTTCTCTTCTGTCCATAAGAAGCAGCTCCTAACTATACGCAAATCATGTCATTATTGTTATACTTCTGTAGATTCACACTGGTTCTAATTGACTTTGACTTTCTTTGACTATATTTGTATTATAGCACATATTTCATTTTTGCCAAGGGGTCAATACCATTTTTCGCAATCTAATTATGTTTTATACCCTAGAACAAAAAAACTCTTCCCATTATGGAAAGAGCTTTGAATAATTATGATATCCCACATCCAATTTGGTTAAAAAGAGTTGAGCATTAAGAATATCTAATTGGCCTTTATCAGAAAAAATCCAATAGGAACGTTCGTTTTGTTGGTATTACACGTTTAAGTGCAGCCACAGACTCACTGCTTCCTTCAATGCGCCCCCAATTAAACAGGTTATCAGCTTGCTGATAGCCAAGCATTAAAGTTGTTAATGACTGAATTCCCAGTTCCAAGTCAGCTACTGTGTCGTTCTCAGATAAATTACTTGTATCCACTCTTGCCAGATGTCCTTGCCCCTCCGTAGTAATCGTTAATCTCCATACTCCTTCATTCCAAGGAGCATACCGATCTGTCAGATGTAAGGTTAAACTTGTCTCCTCTCCAATCTGCTCAAAAGGGTATCTCTCTACAAAAGCAACAGCATCCACAATACGCCCCATAAAATAAGGCACCGTTTCCTGTTGAATTCGCGGATCATCGAGTAAAAAAGGCAGATTGTCATCTGCTGGAACGTAAATAAATTTACCTTGGGTTATCATTGAGTCATGATTTGCAAAATAAGTCCACAAAGCCCGACGTGCCGTCTCATTTTCATATACCAACTCATCACAATTTAACTGTTTATCTTCTATTTTGTATAGTGCATATCCCTGAGGATCGCCTGCATCTGTGTAATATACTACAGTTCGATAATTCTCATTTAAAATCCGTTCCTGCCACCATTCCTTATCTCGTACCAGCGTACCATTGTAACGTGAAACATACGATTGATACACTTGGTCTAGTTCTGAAATATTTTTGATATCCCGTTTGACTATACCTTCTGTTTTAAGTTTAGCAGGGAATTTATCAATTGGAATGACGTATTTTTTGTACTCAGTATACGTTTCCCATCCAAATTTACGATAGAAGGCAAAAGAAAATGGATGCAGAAAAGAAAGGCTTTGTCCTGCGGTCTTCATTTCTTCAAGCGCATGCGTCAACAAACGTGAAACCATACCTCCGCGACGCTTTTCCGGCCACGTTGCCACACCAGCAATGCCTCCCATATCAAAAACCTGACCATGTATGTATACCTGTAGTGGTAGCAAAGTCAGTTTAGCGTTCAAGTCAGGTCCGTCGAAGATCCCCCATGTTTGTTCTGGTTTGAATTTCTTCTTGGCTTTCTCCAGATCCTCCGGGGTCATTGTAAACTGAAAAGCATACTGGGATAATCCTATAGCTGCTTCAAATTCCTCACGTTGTAATTGTCTGATCTCCATAACTTCGTCACCTCGCTCGTATACTTGGACCTTTAAAAAAATACGCACTTAGAGTGTCGCAAAGCCTCTTCCCTCTGTCAACCTTAGAATCAGGTGTCCATCCACAAAATGCATAAAAAAAGGATGATAACCTCACTGAGGGTATCATCCTTTTTCACTTTTGCTTGGCAACGTCCTACTCTCCCAGGACCCTGCGGTCCAAGTACCATCGGCGCTGGAGGGCTTAACGGTCGTGTT
>NZ_JAAMNS010000024.1:0-63696 GCF_011066175.1 Paenibacillus sp. EKM211P | reverse complement strand
ATCGTGATACGCTGGGATGGATATTTGAATCCGCAGTTTTTGATTGCTGCTCTCACACGCTCTACTGCCTCTCGAATCGCTGAATCCGGCAATCCGATAATCGCGGTTTGAGGCAAGCCATTGGACAAATCAGTCTCAACTTCGATCAGAACGCCATCTATCCCATATAGACACGCTCCATGTAATTTTCCAAACATATCAAAAAGCACCTCTCATCATATTGAAATGTTCCTCTGGGGAATCATTGCCTATATGAAAAAAGGTGCTTCCAAATTTTCATTCATTGAAAAAAATATAATGTTCTAAATTTAGCTCTCAACCCTAATTTCAAATCCTCAACTAAGCTTATCTGACGACAGATTATTTGTCAATTAAGGTTAACTTATCAGCTACTGGAGTACGGGATCTTGATTCCGGGATAACATCAGGATAGCCTGCATATATCATTCCAATTACCTTCTCACCTGGTTGAATTCCCAAGCAATCACGGAACTTAGGCGAATACAAAAATGGTTTTGTCACCCAAAACGTTCCGATTCCTTTGCTCCATGCAGCAAGCATAAAGTTCTGTACAAGCGCGCTGACCGCTGCAAAATCTTCATCCCAAACCGCTTGACGCGGGTCTTCTTCCATCACCACTAAAAGCTGTATCGGGTTGTGTAGAATCCCATTTTCAAACTTGTTATCCTTACCGATATCGGCGGCAATTGCCTCTGCAAGCTTTCTCCGTCCCTCACCAGCAAACAACAGAAAGCGCCACGGTTCACGCATTTTATGATTAGGAGCCCATACCGCGACGTCCAGTAGTTCTTTAATCGTATCTACCGGGATAGAGTCAGATTTGAATCGTTTAATCGTCCGGCGTTCCTGAATTACATCTATGACATGTTCACTAAAGGTATGCTTTGTCACGTAAATCCTCCTTCACAGGTACAACGACTAGATATTCATTATAGAATGAAAATGATAACTATTCTCAATAAAATATACCTGCAGCTTTCCTTTCTGTCAACCTGTACATATGAATTCAGTCCTGCGCTCCAACCTTCGTAAAAGTTCTTACTCTTTTAAAATGCATCTATAAAATGGTCCGTAACCACAGCCGTTTCATCAGATAATCGTACAGAAATCATATCAAAACGAATTGGAGCATCTCCAATTCCGTTCATATGCAAGTATACTGCGGCTGTTTGACGAACCTGGGTGATTTTACGCGGAGTAACTGATTCTGCTGGTGTTCCATATTTGGAGCTACTTCGGCTACGTACTTCAATAAACACGAGTATATGCTCCTGCCTGGCAATCAGATCTATTTCCCCGCTGCGGCATCGCCAATTGCGGTCTAGGATACGATAACCCAGGGTTTCTAAAAACAAAGCTGCAGCCTCTTCTCCCATTGCTCCTTTGGCTTTCCGTTGATCCTTACCTCTCGTCTTCATGTCATACCCCATCACCAGTCATCTCTTGGAGCAAGCCGATCCATTTGATAAATATAGGTTAGCACCTCTGCTACCAACTGATAGAGTTCAGCTGGGATTTGCTCGTCCAAATCAAGTTTGGACAGTACTTCAACCAGCGCAGCATCCTCCTGAACAGGAACGCCATGCTCTTTGGCTTTTTCTAAAATACTGTCCGCAATGCGGCCGCTCCCCTTGGCAACGACAATCGGCGCTTCGCTCTCACCGGGCGTATATTTAAGGGCGACCGCCTTCTTCATGGAAGGTGAAGGAGGTTCCAAGGGCTCTTTCATATTTTAAGATCGACTCCTTTGTACGGCTGAGGCACATAGCTTTGTACCTCGGAAGAGGCAGGGCTACTCTGTTCAGTCCTTACGGGCATAGGCTCGGTTCGCAACGTTAGAAGTTGGTAGCCTAGCGACTCCAGCGCGGTGCGAATGGACTCACGTCCACTGGTTAGCAGCGAAGCCGCCCAATCCTGATCATTATGAAGCTTGAGACTTACAATCCGATCTACAACCTGCACATCCACCAGCGTCGGACCAAGCCCTTTCATGTCCAAATCAAACCAAAGTCGACAGTTGGAGGCATCCAGTTCTCCGCGTTTGCCACGGCGGGACTGAATCTGGATTGTAGCTGTTTCACGACCGTCCGGTCCAATAAACGGTATAAACATATGCACTTGTGCAAAAGGCGCCGTTCGGTCTGTATTGAGCAGCAGCTGCTGGCCTGTCAGGTGCTGTACAACCTGCTGTGCCGCCTCTTTTAAAGCAGGCGGCAGGTCGTCACTGCTCATTAGCTGGAGTAGTGCCCCTTTTACGGTGTCTGCGGCCGCTGACACGGAGTCGTCTGCCGTAGCCGCTAATCCCGGCAGCGTCTGCGGCACTCCCTCGGGCGGCTCTGTACGTGCCGCCGTCCCTTGCGCGAGCTGTGCAGTCGAGCGGTGTACCTGCTGCTCGTGCTCAGCACCGAGTAGCTTCAGCACGCGGCCTACCCACGGATCCTCCATAGGGCTGATCTTCGTGCTCGTCGCCGTAGGCTGTGAAGCGGCAGCATCTGCCGTACGCGAAGCGCCAGCCGCTAGCTGCGCTACCTCTCCCTTGGACTGATCTGGCGCAGCCGTGCTCAGTTCGGGTGGCACTGCTGCACGCAGCTCTTGCAGAAGGAGACGCAGCCGCTGGATCGGAGCCTCTAGCGTAGCAGCGTTGCCCTCCGCGGAGGGCGGCGCAGAGCCAGCTGCTGACTGTGCAGAAGGACGGTCTGCCATGACTACGTTTAAGGCAGACTTCGCCCCCGCAGGCTCTGTCGTGGCCGGAGATGGAGCACCATCGGCATCCTTAAACTGCATACCTGCCGCAGTAGCTTGCTGTGGTTGCTCCACTTTAGTACGGGAGCCGTTTAATGCGTCAGCAGCATCCGATTCAGGCGCATTTGCACCAGCGTCCAATACCACTGTCGCTCCTCGTCCGTTAACTGCTTCCGGCTCTTTTGAGGCAGTCCCGTTGGCTGCAAATGCAGTAGATCCCGCCGGAGTATCCGAATCGGTAGCCAAAACACTCGCTTCGCTCACTGTAGCAGCAAGATTGGCTGCCTGAGTCCCTTTTAACAATTCCTTGCCGCCTGTGGCTTGTTGTCCCGTTTCTGCCTGTTTTGCAGCGGCAGTGCCAGAGGGCTCCTTGGACAATGTAAGAGTTTGGCCTTCCTGTCCATCTGCAATCATCACAGAAGAAGTGCCTGTTGGACTAGCTGACGTTCGGTCAGCGCTTTTTATTGTTGCTTCCCCAACTGAACGGTCAGTGGGCGTTCCCTGCCCTTGCTGCTTTAACACCGCTTCAAGTTCTTGCTCCAACGATGACAACAGATCATTTAAAGGAGGCCCAAACATCGTTTGGCGCAATCCATTTATGCTTTCGGCTGTTAATGGGAGTCCCCGCTGAAAGGCAACTGCCGCTGCCTGTACAAATGTGCCCAATTGCACATTACCGCTTTGCTTCGACAAGGCTTCTTGTAAAGAAGCCGCATTTTCAGATGTCAACGGCACACCATTCTTTTGCATTGCCTGTATAAGCTCTCTGTTCTGAGCTGTATCCGGCAGTCCCACCGATTCCAATACATCTGTCAGCGCTACGGTTTGCTGTGGCATATTGGCAGCATCATTCAGAGGCTTAAGCACAGTCATTCCACTGGAAGAAGCCGGCTGTACCTGAAACGTTGCAGTCTGTCCAGGTTGAAGAGGGGTCTCCAGCTTTGCCCTAACCTGAGAACCCTGTATTTGCAACACTGCCTCGTCGCGGTCCTCAGACACCTTTAATACGACTCCTCTTACGACCTGGCCTGGCTGCATATCAAGTTTTTTCGCCTCTCCCGCCTTCACATCTCCAAGTAATCCACGGAATACAGATCCGATGTTCATATCGCCCCTCCCCTCGCTCTTCCCCTATCAAAAGGGCCTGTAATATTAGATATATTTTATATCGGTATTGTCCTGATTCATAATAAGTACCTACAGATCAAACAACGTCGGTTGCTCGGTTAACAAATTGCCCAGAAAGCTGCGTCTATGCATTTCTGTAGGCCCTAGCGCCAAAATTTGTTCTCTATGCAACTTGGTAGCATAACCTTTATGTATACCAATCCCATATTCCGGATATTTCGCATCCCATTCACCTTTGCATAGCCGATCACGGGTCACCTTGGCAATGATAGAAGCTGCTGCAATAGACTGACTGTTCGCATCCCCCTTAATGATGGATAGCTGGGGAATAGGCACATCTACCTTTTCTGCATCCACAAGTAAATAATCGGGAGACACATGCAAAGCCTCAATAGCCTTTTTCATAGCTAAACGAGCCGCTTGTTTAATATTGATATCATCAATCATCCGCGCGTCTACATGACCAATTCCTACAGCGATTGCCTTCTCCATAATCAGTTCGTAGTAGGCTTCTCTTTTCTTGTCCGTCAATTTTTTGGAATCGTCTACACCTTCCAATAACTCACCTACTGGCAGAATGACTGCTGCCGCCACAACATCTCCAAACAGACATCCACGCCCCACCTCGTCAATACCTGCAATCCGCTCACAAGATTGCTCCCAGCATTTTTTTTCATAGTGTAGCATGTCCTTTACTGCATTCTCTTTAGCTTCCATATTCAATACCTGCCCATCTTTACGTAGTTTAAGCTTCACTCATGCCGTAGCTCTAGCGATTGAATTCAGCTTACCACAGACCTCTACCGTTCAAAACCCTTTTCTATCTACCTTTACATACCAAAAAACCTTCCTCCTCTCCGGAGAGATGAGGAAGGTTCTTCCTTGCCACAAAATGCAATCTTCTGTATCGGGTGTACTAGGATTATCAGTATGGTGCTTCTAAACTGAATCGTCCCAGCTTGCCTGCACGCAGCTCACGCAAAATAATTTTTGACGCCTTTTCGAGATCTACACGCCCGCCACTCACAATACAGCCACGTTTACGTCCGATAGCCTCCATAACGCTCACAACATCATCTGGATTTTCTGTATCCTCAGGACGTTCGGTAAGCTCAAAACGCTCTGCCATGGTATCCCAATAATATTGGACAAAATATTTTGTCGCGAAAAAGGCAATGTCCTCTACATTTAGAATTTCTTCCTTGATCGCGCCTGTAACTGCCAGACGATAGCCGACGTTCTGATCCTCAAATTTAGGCCACAAAATACCTGGTGTATCCAACAACTCAATTTCACCGGTCTTGATCCACTGTTGCGCCTTCGTTACTCCTGGACGATCGCCTGTAGCTGCAATATTACGTCCTGCCATTCGGTTGATCAATGTCGATTTGCCGACATTTGGAATTCCGACAATCAAAGCACGTATAGGACGCGGATTCATTCCCTTCGAAATCTGCCGGTCTATTTTTTCCTTAAGTAACAGCTTGGCCTGAACCGGAATTTCTTTAAGCCCCGTCCCTGTCGTGGCGTCCACCGGAAAGGCCACATGCCCCTGCTTCTTAAAGTAGGCAATCCATTGCTGTGATACTACAGGGTCCGCCAAATCTGCCTTGTTCAAAATAATCATTCGCGGCTTGCCTTGCAAAATATCATCAATCATCGGATTTCGGCTGGAAAGCGGCAACCGAGCATCAATCAGCTCAATAACCAAATCAATCAGCTTTAATTTTGCTTCAATTTGGCGGCGCGCTCTGGTCATGTGACCAGGAAACCATTGAATCGTCACCGTCATCACCCCATTGAGCGTAACCCTTACATTTACCCTTAGGCTCCTAGTTAGGGTTACGGCAGCTATGCTGCTTATTAGTTATTTCTAGTGGTTAATCCACTGCATATCTTTCACCGGCCAAAAAATGACATCAGCCCGGCCAACGACTTCCTTCAAATCAATGTATCCAATCATCCGGCTATCTGTACTATTGGAACGGTTATCGCCCATAACAAAAATATGCCCTTCTGGCACTTTTCCATCCTTAAATTTCTCATTTGGAAAATTGGTAAACTTGTTGTAAAGCTCGCCATTTTGATGTGCTTCTTCCAAAGAAGTCTTGAGATAAGGTTCTTGAATCGGCTTACCATTTACTGTAATCGTGTCACCTTCTACTTTGACCGTATCACCCGCAACGGCGATGACGCGCTTGATGAAGTCTCTCTTTTCTTCCGGGACATGGAACACAATTACTTCACCCGGTTTAGGAGCACGAAAATCATACAAAATCTCATTTACAATGACGCGTTCTCCGGTATGAAAGTTAGGCTGCATCGACGGGCCATCCACAATAAAAGGCTTAAAGAGAAGCCAGCGGATTAAAAAGACAAGCACTAACGCAATAATGATGGCCTTGAGCCACTCAAAAATCTCATTTTTTGGTTTACGCTTGGGCGTACCATCCTGATCAGTTGGCTGCTGTACAGCTCCTTGTCCTACTTCTTGTTCCATAGCTCACTGTCCTCTCTTTACGGTCAATAATCCACAGTTCCCTATGTACGTAGAAAAAACGAAAGGAGCTTGTAACCAAGCCCCTTTCGTTATTCGTTGTATTAACGACGAATTTCTTTAATTCTCGCTGCTTTACCGCGCAGTTCACGAAGATAATAAAGCTTCGCACGACGCACTTTACCACGGCGAGCCACTTCGATTTTATCGATTTTTGGGGAATGAAGCGGGAAAGTTCTTTCCACACCTACACCGTAAGAAATTTTACGAACTGTAAAAGTCTCACTGATTCCACCACCACGGCGTTTAATTACTACACCTTCAAACAACTGGATACGCTCACGAGTTCCCTCGATAACTTTCACGTGCACTTTCAAAGTGTCACCAGGACGAAAGTTAGGCAAATCTTTACGCAGTTGTTCTTCAGTAATCGCTTGGACGATATTCATCTATGACTCCCTCCTTCCGTACAGGTGTTCATGTTTCTTCTGGAAACTCTTCCGTTTCCTTCATCATCCACAGAGGACCACCGTATTACACACAACAGATGTATTGTATCATGGAGGTTACCGCATTGCAACAACAAAAAGGGATTTGACCAAACATTATTTAATTGACTTCATTATAAAACAGGTCACCGCCTGCTTTCAAATCCACTCATGTTAATAGTGCTTTATCACTTGTCCCCCGAACGGTCCGATTGGTGCTGCTCCTCAATCCACGCGCGCTCCTTGCTTGTCAGTTCAGCCTGTTCCAGCAAGTCCGGTCGACGTTCCATCGTGCGACGTAACGCCTCTTGTCGTCTCCAAGAGTCAATATTGACATGATGCCCTGATAAGAGTACATCTGGCACTTTCCAGCCCCGAAACTCAGCAGGCCGAGTATAATGGGGGTATTCCAACAGCCCTGTACTAAACGAATCTGTTACCGCACTCGTTTCATTACCTAGCACTCCTGGTAACAATCGTGTCACACTATCGATGACGACCATGGCTGGCAACTCGCCACCAGTCAATACATAATCTCCGATCGAAAGCTCATCCGTCACCAGATGCTCTCGAATACGCTCATCATAACCCTCATAATGTCCACATATAAAAATAAGATGGTCCTCTTTGGCCAGCTCTTCCGCTTTTTTTTGCGTAAAAGTCTCTCCCTGTGGACACATCAAAATAATACGCGGAGTTTTTATGACTGCATTATGTTCGGCATCTTCATGTCGAATACCTTCAACGGCAGTTTCAAATGTGGTTTGCTCTGATTTATCCAACAGCTCTTCCACGGCAGCAAAAATAGGGTCAGGCTTCAAAACCATGCCGCCCCCACCACCATAGGGTGTATCATCCACTTGCCCATGCTTGTTACCGGCATACTGGCGAAAATTAACCGCTTGCAGTGATACAATCCCCTTATCCCTTGCTTTTCCCAGAATGCTTGCATTAAAAACTCCATCAAACATCTCTGGAAACAGGGTCAGTACATCCATCCGCATTACAGCAGACCTTCCATTAACCGTACTGTAACCCGTTTTTCACGCACGTTTACATCCAAAATAACATCCTCTATATACGGCAATAGCAGTTCCTTACCTTTAGGCATTTGGACTACCCATACATCATTGGCTCCCGGTGTCAAAATTTCTTTTACCACACCGAGCTCAGCTCCGTCTTCCGTCACTACTTCCATACCAACTACTTCATGAAAATAGAACTCGTTTTCTTCCAATTCCCCTAGCCGCTCAGCAGAGACCTTTAACAAAGTACCTTTATATTTTTCAACATCATTGATGTTGTGATATTCCTTAAATTTCACGATAACCATATTTTTTTGAAAACGCGCTGTTTCTACAGTTACGGGAATCGGTGCTTTGTCATCTGCTGGAAAGATCATTAGCTCGCTGCCTTTGGCAAAACGATCCTCAAGAAAATCAGTTGTCGTTAATATTTTTAGCTCACCGCGAATTCCATGTGTATTCACAATTTTCCCGACATTAAACATTTGCTGCATCGTGTTCCTCCTGCATGTGATCGGTTCCGCTCCATATCATCTTCATCATGTACGAAAAAGGGTTAGGACATACATCCTAACCCACTTTCGTATATCTTTAAGATATGATGTCTACGGTAACCCGTTTATCCATCTTAACGGCTGCTGATGCAACCACAGTGCGAAGCGCCTTGGCGATACGTCCCTGCTTGCCAATGATCTTGCCCACATCCTCAGGATGTACACTAAGCTCATACACTACAAGTCGATCCTTCTCCAAGGTCTTCACGGTCACATCATCCGGATGATCGACTAAAGCCTTAGCAATGATTATCACTAATTCTTCCATGGTTGACCCTCCGTATCAGCACCTTATTTCTGTGTTTTAAGCTCATGAAACTTTTTCAACACGCCCGCTTTGCTAAGCAAGTTGCGAACAGTGTCGGATGCTTGTGCACCATCTTGCAACCATTTCAGCGCTTTATCTTCATCAATTTTTACAACCGCTGGTACTGTAATAGGGTTGTAGTAACCGATTTCTTCGATAAAACGACCGTCACGCGGGGAACGAGAATCAGATACCACGACGCGATAGAAAGGAGCTTTATGTGCACCCATACGTTTCAGACGAATACGAACTGCCACGAAAATTCACCTCCTTCAAAAAGTAGACTGTATATTGCTATCCCATAACTCCAAAGGCCTATCGACCTTTTAACGGAAAGGAAACTTCATACCTTTGCCCATACTCTTCAGCTGCTTCAGAGCCTTGTTTTTGCCACCCTTAGGTCCCATCATATCTGAGAACTGCTTCATCATACGGCGCATTTCGTCAAATTGCTTAATGAGACGATTTACCTCAGCCAGCGATGTTCCACTGCCTACAGCAATCCGCTTGCGACGGCTATGATTAATCATGTCCGGGTTTTGCTTTTCCTGTGTAGTCATCGAATGAACGATAGCCTCAATCCGGCCCATCTGTTTGTCATCCACTTTGATGTCTTTCATTTGCTTCATGTTGCCCATACCAGGAATCATATCGAGAATCTGGTCGATCGGGCCAAGCTTCTTAACCTGATCCATTTGCTCCAGAAAATCCTCGAAAGTAAACTCGGCATTGCGCATTTTCCGTTCCATTTCCTTCGCCTTATCAGCGTCGATGTTGGACTGCGCTTTTTCAATCAGGGACAACATGTCACCCATGCCTAAAATCCGTGAAGCCATTCGCTCAGGGTGAAACGGCTCCATCGCATCCAGCTTTTCACCCAATGTAGCAAACTTGATCGGGCATCCCGTCACAGCTTTAACCGACAAGGCCGCGCCACCACGAGTGTCGCCATCCAGCTTTGTCAGTACAACTCCCGTTAACTCAAGGCTATTGTTAAAGTGCTCCGCAACGTTAACTGCGTCCTGTCCTGTCATGCTATCTACAACCAGCAGAACTTCATCCGGTTTGACATTAGTATGGATCTGACGCAACTCTTCCATGAGTTCTTCATCAACATGAAGACGACCGGCAGTATCTATAATAACGTAGTCATTACCATTATCCTTAGCATGCTGCATACCCTGTTTTGCGATTTCCACCGGGCTTGTCTGGTCTCCCAATGTAAATACAGGTGCATTAATCTGCTCACCGAGAATCTGAAGCTGCTTGATCGCGGCAGGTCTATAAATATCACCAGCTACAAGCAATGGACGATGGTTTTGCTTTTGCAGCAACTTCGCCAGCTTACCTGACGTCGTCGTCTTACCTGCGCCCTGGAGACCCACCATCATGATGACTGTAGGCGGTTTGTTTGCTTTGGCAAGCTTGGCCTGACTTCCACCCATCAACTCGGTCAATTCCTTGTTTACGATGTCGATAATGACCATACCTGGCGTAAAGCTGTCCATCACTTCCTTACCAACGGATTTCTCCTTTACCTTGGCAATAAAGTCCTTTACAACCTTGAAGTTAACGTCCGCTTCAAGCAAAGCCAATCGCACTTCACGCATTGCCTGAGCCACATCATCCTCAGACACCTTTCCTTTGCCGCGCAATTTACTGAATACATTTTGCAAGCGAGTCGATAATCCTTCAAATGCCATACTTTCGCACCTCCTTGTCTACCAGGGTTGTTAGTTCTTCATTTATATATCCTACAGTTCCTGCAGGCGATTTACAATTTGTTGGACATGTTGCAATGTCCCCTCATCAGGCTTACCAACTTTACCGAATGCATCATGTAGCGTCACATTCAGCTCCTCTAAATCTTGGAGTCTACGTTCATGCTTACTTAGCAATCCAAGCTTTTCCTCATACATTTCTAATACCTGTTCAGCACGTTTAATATGTTCATAGACTGCCTGACGGCTAATTTGGAATTCCGATGCAATTTCCCCTAAAGAAAAATCATCATGGAAGTAATATTTTAAAAACATCTGTTGCTTCTCTGTAAGTAGAGGTTCATAGAAGTCAAACAGTCGGTTAATCCGGTTTGTCTTTTCCAGCCGATTCTCCTGACTCATCGTGTATACCTCCATCGTCAAGGAAAAACACTTTACAGTTCTTTTCAACGTTCCTTATCATACATAAAAGAAAAGAAGATGTCAAGCGTTATCCCTTGTCATATAAAAAAAAGCCGATCCGCTACCCTTAAACGGGAAAACAGATCGACTTTTTTGTCCCTCTCACTCACACTCTTACCGGAGTAAGATACAGCAGAATAGCCAGAAAATGAAGTATGCTGCCTGCTAAAACAAACAGATGCCAGATCGCATGGTGATATGGAAATGCTCGCCACACATAAAAAATCGTGCCCAGTGTATACATAAGACCACCTACGAACAATAGCGTCATCCCTCCGGCGGGAACAATGGCCATCAGGGGATTCCAGGCAATGGTAATAAGCCAGCCCATTATAATGTAAAACACAGTAGACATAAACAGGAAGCGTTTGGTGAAGAACGCCTTGAACAGTACACCAAACAAAGCGATCCCCCAAATCACTCCAAACAGCGTCCATCCCAGAGTACCTCGCAATGCAACGAGCATAAAAGGGGTGTAGCTACCTGCAATGAACAGGTAAATACAAGAATGATCGAATATTTCGAACAAATCCTTCAATTTTCCTTCACGCAGGCTATGAAGCAACGTGGAATTGGTATACAGCAACAGCATTGTAATTCCGTAAATTGTAAAGCTTACGACATGCCAAGCAGTTCCTTTCATGCTAGCAAAAACAATGAGCAGCACAAGCGCCGCCACACTTAAAACGGCTCCAATACCATGTGTAATCGCGTTAGCTACTTCTTCCCGTCGGGAATAAGTATAGGTGTTTGCCATCGTTTTTTCACCCGGCTTCCTGAGTAATATTTTTTTACAAGAATTTATCCGGCATCGTCAAACCTTTTGCTTTCATTATACAGTTGGGCGGGCTTAAGCAGCAACAGGAGCACTGCTTAGTACTTATAAGCAAGCCTAATCAAACGGATTAGTTCTGCTCTTCCTCGCCAGCAGCAGTTGCTTCGACAGCCTCTTCTTGGATCAAACCGGCGAACAAGGCATGAACGAATTGTTCTGAATCAAACGGTTGAAGATCATTCACTTTTTCACCTAAGCCTACCAGCTTAACAGGCAAATTCAATTCCTGACGGATGGCCACAACAATCCCACCCTTTGCTGTACCATCCAATTTTGTCAGTACCAGACCGGTTACGCCGCTCTTCTCACCAAATAGCTTGGCTTGGTTAAGTGCATTTTGTCCAGTCGTCGCATCAAGTACCAACAAAACTTCATGAGGTGCGTCTGGAATTTCACGCTGGATAACGCGGAATATTTTGTTCAATTCCTCCATCAGATTGCTTTTATTCTGAAGACGTCCTGCTGTATCGCACAACAAAACATCTACTTGACGCTGCTTGGCAGCCTGTACGGCATCAAACATAACCGCAGCTGGATCAGAACCAGATTGTTGTTTAATAACCTCTACTCCTGCCCGCTGACCCCAAACCTCCAACTGTTCAATCGCCCCCGCTCGGAACGTATCTCCAGCGGCTAACAATACTTTTTTGCCCTCTTGTTTAAAACGGTGAGCCAACTTGCCAATGGTCGTTGTTTTGCCGACTCCATTAACGCCTACGAATAGAATGACTGTAATCCCGTCTGGATTCATTTTGAGCTGACTATTGTCATTGCCCCGCAGCAACTCAGACAGCTTTTCCGACAGTACAGGCTGTAACTCGGATGCATCCTCGATTTTGCGTTTTTTCACTTCTCCCCGCAAGTCTTCAATGAGGTTCATAACCGTATTGACGCCTACGTCCGCTCCGATCAGAATTTCTTCCAGTTCCTCATAAAATTCCTCATCAATTTTTTTACGGCGAATCATCAGGTCCGTTACTTTTTCAACAAAACCTTTACGTGTCTTTTCCAAGCCATCTTTGAACTGCTTTGTGACCGATTCCGTTTTGCTTGCGATGCTTTCCTTCAATTTTCTAAAGAAACTCATGGATTCCCTCCGTTGATCTGAAAGTATGTTATTTGATGTCAGGCAATCTCAGCTTCATCGTTGTCCAGCTTGACAGATACGAGTTTAGAAACCCCGCCTTCTTCCATTGTCACCCCGTACAGCACATCGGATTCTTCCATGGTGCCCTTACGGTGTGTAACTACGATAAACTGTGTCTGCTCTGAGAATTCCCGTAAATACTGAGCAAAACGCACCACATTTGCTTCGTCTAATGCTGCCTCTACTTCATCAAGTACACAGAATGGAACAGGTTTAACGTGTAAAATGGCAAATAATAAAGCCATTGCTGTTAGAGCCCGTTCACCGCCTGACAACAACTGCAGGTTTTGAAGTTTTTTGCCTGGAGGCTGAGCTACAATGTCAATACCCGTCTCCAGCAATCGTTCTGGATCAAGCAACACAAGGTCTGCACGTCCGCCTCCGAATAGCTTGGAAAAAACCGTTCCAAATTCACGACGAATCGCATCGAACGTGGTCTTGAAGCGTTTGGACATTTCATCATCCATTTCACGAATAACCTGGTAGAGCGTTGTCTTGGCCTCTACCAAATCAGACTTTTGCTCATCCAGAAACGTATAACGCTCGTGTACACGCTGGTATTCCTCAATAGCACCCAGATTGACCTCACCCAGCGCAGAGATCCCGCGTTTGAGCCTTTCCACCTCACTCTGCGTACCTTCAATATCTTCCGGTATAGGGTAACGCTGCTTGGCCAGCTCATAGCTGAGTTCATAATCATCACTTAATTTTTTCAAAACATTTTCCAGTTCCACATCAAGTCGGTTTACTCCAATTTCTGTTTGGCGAAGCAGTTCCTCCACCGACTTAAGCTGAATTCGCTGTTCTTTTGTATCATTCTCAGCAGCTTCCAGTTTTTTGGATAAGCTGCTACGTGCAGCCCGTTTGAACTCCAATTGCTCTGCAGATTCTTCCTTTTTCAAACGGTATTGATTGAGATTTTCAATCTGTTTTACGGTCTCCTGCTCATTGGTGAGCAAATCCGCTTCAATGGAAGCAAGCAAGGTCTTGTTTTGTCTTGAATCCTTACCAAGGGTATCATAATCCCCACGCAATCTGCGAATCTGCTCTTCCAATGAAAAACGCTCTTGGTCCAGCTTGCCTTCTCTTACCTTGAGATTCGTAAGCTCTCCCTGCAGCTGCTCTTTGGCTGATTCATTCGCTTTACGCGCAAATTCGGCAGCGTGAATGGCCTGATGCGTTTTCTTCTCTTCTTCCTCCAGCGCAGCCAACTTTACCAGTGCTTCTGCACGGGAAGCTTCCAGCTCCTTGATTTCCTGGTCAAAGCCCTTTTTCTCCTGACCAGACGCAGCTACCTGCTCCAGTACATGACGAAGTTCATGCTCGAGTTGTTTGAGCTCCATTGCCATCTGCTGCTCTTCGGTCCGCTTCACATCGCCACCCTGGCGCAGTTCGTCCAGACGGGTCTGTGTCTCCTCCAACTGCCGTTTGGTATCTATTGCACTCTGACGCAATCTTGCAATTTGCTGTTCCGTATCTAGAATGTCTTGATCTAACTGATCCAGCTGACGTTTACGGCCTAGCAGATTAGCATTTTTCTTGAACTGGCTCCCCCCAGTCATGGAACCACCTGCATTGACAACATCGCCTTCCAGCGTGACAACACGATATCTATATTGGCAACGGGCCGCAATGCGATTGGCATCTTCCAACGTACGAGCAATGACCACATTCCCCAAGAGACTGCCTACGATTCCGGCATATCGATCATCGTACTGAATAAGATCTGCACCGATCCCGACAAAGCCTTCTGCGCTTTCCACAATCTGGCGTTCCCCCGCACCGATCTGACGCGGACGGATAACATCCATAGGCAAGAATGTCGCTCTGCCCAGTTGACGTTGCTTTAGAAAACTGATCGCCTGTCTGGATACCGATTCATTTTTCATCACAATATGCTGAACTGAAGCGCCCAAAGCGGTTTCCATCGCCTGCTCTAAATGCTCAGGTACTCGAATCAGCTCCGCTACCGCTCCATGCACACCGTGCAAAGTACCCTTGCGTGAAGCCTTTAACACCTCTTTAACTCCGAGCATGAAGCCGTCAAAGTCATCCTGCATTTCTTTCATTGTATCTCGTCGTGAAATTTGGGCCTCTCGTTTTTGTTCCCATTTACGAACCGTACCCTGGTTTTCTTCCAGTAGTTTTTGCAGGGCCTGGTATTGTTCACTTCCCTGAATATAGCCACTGCGCAAACTGCTAATTTCCTGTCCCAGCTTCTGAATCGCTGCTTCCAATCCTTTTTTTCGCTGTTCAAGCTCAGCTTTCTGGGCTTCCCATTTGCCGGATTCATCACTCACGCGATTCACTCGGCGTTCCAACGCTTCCCTCTGTTGGTCGGTATAACGAATTTCGTTACGCGCCTGCGCCATCTGATTCATCAGCTCCAGCAGACCACCCTTAAGGCTCTCCTCTTGCTCCTGGCTGATTCCACCTGTGACGCCAATCAGTTTGGCTTCTTCGTCAGACAGTCGCGCACGCAACTCGTCCAACTCTACATTCAGCGTTGACAGCTTTTCATTTAGTTGATCCAGTTCGCTTTTGCGTTCGGAATGCCGTGATTCGCTTGTGCTGAGGGATAAGATCAATTGTTCCCGATTGGCCTCCAAATTGCGTGTGCGCTCTTTGAGCAATTCACCGTAGCCTTCACTTTTTTCCGTAGCTTCACTGTATTGCAGCAGATCCTTTTGCAGACGTTCTACTTGCTCTTCCAGTTGCCGTAATTCATTGCGGTCGTTTTCCAACATTGCATCATGGCGGGACACCACTGTAGACAATTGAAGTTGCTCCTGTTGCAACAAAGCTAGTTTGGAAGTTGCTTCGCTCCATGAAGAGTGAATTTGTTCAATTTGATGGACGTACATCGAAATTTCTTTTGATTTTAATTCACTGCGCAGCTCTTTATAATGAATCGCCTTTTCAGACTGTTCCTTAAGAGGTCCAATCTGATCCTCCAGTTCACTGACCAAATCGTGAATACGCAGCAAATTTTGCTCTGTTTCATCCAGCTTGCGAACCGCATCTTTTTTACGTGATTTATATTTTACAATACCCGAGGCTTCCTCAAAAATCCCCCGTCGATCCTCAGATCGGGTACTCAGAATTTCTTCAATACGTCCTTGCCCAATAATCGAATAAGCTTCTTTACCAATCCCTGTATCCATAAACAGCTCTGTAATATCTCGAAGTCTGCATGATTGACGATTAATGAAATATTCACTATCCCCACTCCGATGCACACGTCGCGTTACCGTCACTTCACCAAAATCCAGAGGCAACGCCTGATCTTCATTATCCAGCGTAAGCGATACTTCACCGTAATTAACAGCCTTACGAGCGTCACTACCTGCAAAGATAATGTCCTCCATCTTGCCGCCACGCAGTGATTTGGCACTCTGTTCGCCCAGCACCCAACGAATTCCGTCGGAAATATTACTTTTCCCGCTCCCATTGGGTCCGACGACTGCCGTAATGCCGCGGACAAATTCCATTTCCGTTTTATCTGCAAACGATTTGAAGCCCGCCAGCTCAATGCGCTTTAAAAACATCCTCAATCTCACCTCTAACATTCAAATATGCTTGTACAACACCATTGACCTGATTGATATGAATTATCCCTATTGTAGCATAAGACTAATGTGGAAAAAGCACAGTATCGACGCTCACGTTATAGCAGTAAAGCCACGAAAAAAGAGCAAAACGCAGTCCATTCGCCATTACGGGCCGGGACTCCCCGCGGACTGCCCTTTGCTCTTACTTTGTGTCCTCTGCTTGCGTCACCCGTTCGGGTCGCTCAGGTACCGATTACGATTCCGCCAGCTTCAAACGGTTTAAAGCAACTGCCGCCGCTTGCTGCTCAGCTTCTTTTTTAGAGCGTCCTGTACCTGCTCCCAGCCGTTCACTGTCCATATATACCTCGGCTACAAACTCGCGCTCATGGGCAGGTCCGCGTTCCTCGACAATCTTGTATTCAAGCATCCCCATGTTATGATGCTGTGTCAGTTCCTGAAGCTCTGTTTTGAAATCACTCATCTGAAGCTTACCGTTTAATACAATTTGAGGAAAAATATAACGTTCTAGAAACGACCGGACGGCTTCCAGACCCTGATCCAAATAAAGCGCGCCTACGAACGCCTCGAACACATCAGCCAACAGAGCAGGACGAGTACGTCCGCCTGTCAGCTCTTCACCTTTTCCAAGCAGTACATACTGCCCGAACTCAAGCCCGACAGCAAACTTCACCAAAGAAGGCTCACAGACAATAGCTGCACGCAACTTGGTTAGTTCGCCTTCGGGCCGGTTAGGGTACTGATTGTACAATTGCTCGGACACCGTCAGCTCCAGAACAGCGTCACCCAGAAATTCCAGACGCTCATTATCTGCATGCTGACTGAACCGATGTTCGTTTACGTAGGAAGCGTGCGTAAAGGCCTGCTTCAGAAGCTGCCGATTGTTGAATTGAATATGAAGTTTCTGCTGTAATTGCTTCAAGTCTCCACTCAACGAACTGACCCCTTACGCTTCATATTTTTTTAGAATAACCGTAGCATTGTGACCGCCAAAACCAAAGGAATTGGACATAACCACATTCAGTTCCGCTTTTCTTGGCTCATTAGGCACATAATCAAGATCACAAGCCGGGTCTTGATTATCCAAATTAATTGTTGGCGGAATCGTCTGATGTTGAAGCGCAAGACCACAGATTACAGCTTCAACACCTCCCGCTGCACCCAGTAGATGCCCTGTCATCGACTTGGTTGAGCTGATCGCTACCTTATAGGCATGCTCTCCAAGCGTTTTCTTGACTGCTTCTGTTTCCGACTTGTCACCAACCGGTGTAGATGTACCGTGTGCATTGATATAATCGATATCTTCAGGATTCAACCCAGCATCACGGATCGCCATTCTAATGCAGCGTGCTGCTCCCTCTGGATCCGGCTCTGTCATATGATGGGCATCACCAGAAAGACCGTAGCCAATCACTTCGCCGTAAATATGTGCACCACGCTTCAAGGCATGATCCAACGATTCCAGAATCAGAACACCAGAGCCTTCGCCCATAACAAACCCGTCTCTTTCGGTGTCAAATGGACGACTTGCCTTTTCCGGCTCATCGTTACGTGTGGACATCGCTCTCATGGAGCAAAATCCAGCAATACCAATCGGGCGAATCGTCGCTTCGGCACCGCCGCAAATCATAGCGTCAGCGTCACCACGCTGAATCATGCGGAAGGAATCACCAATGGCATGACTACCTGTGGCACAAGCCGTAACTGGCGATGTATTGGGGCCCTTAGCACCGAGTGAAATCGAAACTTGACCGGAACCCATATTAGCAATCATCATCGGGATGAAGAAAGGGCTTACGCGTTTAGGCCCCTTTTCGATCAATGCATTATGCTGATCTTCCCAAGTACCCAATCCGCCAATGCCAGAACCGACAGATACACCAACACGCTCGGCATCCACATTCTCTCCGATTACGAGCTTACTGTCCTCAAGTGCCAATTTACTAGCAGCAACCGCAAACTGCACAAAGCGGTCCATTTTGCGCGCATCCTTACGATCGATATAATCCTCTGGATTAAAATCTTTAATGGAAGCGGCTATTTTCGTAGTGTACTCACTTGTATCGAAAGCTTCGATTTTACTGATGCCAGATTTACCAGCCATCAGATTATCCCATAGTGTGTTCAAATCCTGTCCCAGCGAAGTGATTACACCCATTCCTGTTATGACAACACGTTGTTTCAAAGATAATCACCTCTATGTCTACTGCAAATTGTATTTTTAGATCGCACACGCTTGTGTACAAAAATAATATAGAATCAACTAAAGTTAGTAATGCCGCATTATACTCAGCCGTTGACGAAGTGAAGCTAAGCAAATTCAAAAACACACGACAATTCCGTCTTTAGTTCAATCTGTATAATTAGGAGAAAGTCCCGCCTGTAACAGAACGGGACTTTTGATGACATGAATTAGGTATGAGATTGTATGTACTTCACAACTTCACCTACAGTTGTAATTTTCTCTGCATCTTCATCAGAGATTTCCATATCAAACTCATCTTCCAATTCCATAACCAATTCAACTACATCGAGAGAATCAGCGCCTAAATCATCTTTAAAAGATGCTTCAAGTGTAACTTCGGCTTCGTCGGCTCCCAAACGGTCAACGACAATGCGTTTTACGCGCTCCAATACATCGGACATCCGGCTCACCTCCTCCTTATGGTATTATACGAAAATTACAATTAAAATGCCATAGAAGAGAGTTTTCATTAACTACTCTCCATCGGGGCATGCGGATTGGCAACATGAACTACATATACATGCCGCCATCCACATGCAAAGTCTGGCCCGTCATATATGAGGAAGCATCCGAGGCCAAGAATAGCACCACATCTGCAATTTCCTCAGGCCGTCCAAGACGGGCCAGCGGAATACCGCTAAGCATATTGTCACGCAAATCATCAGCCAGCACCTGCGTCATTTCAGTATCAATGAATCCAGGAGCCACGCAGTTGACTGTAATTCCTCTTGAGGCAAGCTCTCTAGCAGAGGATTTAGTAAGACCAATCACTCCCGCTTTAGCAGCAACATAGTTGGCTTGTCCTGCGTTACCAAGTACACCAACAACGGAAGAGATATTGATAATTCGGCCGGAACGCTGCTTCATCATTGGGCGTGTCGCCGCTTTGAGACAATTAAACACACCCTTGAGATTCGTTTCGATCACCTGATCGAATTCCTCTTCTTTCATCCGCATGATTAAATTATCTCTTGTTATGCCAGCATTATTCACCAGGATATCAATCTTGCCCCAAGCGCCGACCACATCTTTGATCAACTGATCAGCTTCTTCAGCACGTCCCACATTAGCCTGAACTGTAATAGCTTCCACACCTTTGGCACGAATCAGCTCTGCTACCTCAGTCGCAGCCGCTTCACTACCAGCATAGTTTACTGCAACATTAGCGCCTGCTTCAGCCAGCGCCAGTGCGATACTACGGCCAATTCCGCGCGATGCTCCCGTAACCAGCGCTGTTTTTCCACTTAATGGCTTAGACATCATTATCCTCCCTTGCAAGTATTTAACCCGTAAAGGTAATCATTAATACTTTTAACGGGCTTCTAGGGCTTCTGTTATAGAAGCAAACGACTCCAGGCTACTCATGTTATACAGCTTAACCGTTTTGTCAATCTTTTTAACCAGTCCGGTCAAAACACTTCCCGGTCCGAACTCAACAAAGGTGTCCACCCCTTGTTCCAGCAGCCATGCTACGCTGTCTTCCCATAGTACCGGGGAATAGACCTGTTCCACCAACAGTTGGCGAATTTCACTTCCCTCACATACAGGTTTTGCTGTCACATTGGTCACAACCGGAATCTGGGCTTCGGCAAATTTCACAGTCTCCAATTTATCGGAGAGCTTGTCTGCCGCTTCCTTCATCAATGACGAGTGAAAAGGTCCGCTGACCTCCAAAGTAATAGCACGCTTGCCGCCTGCTTCTTTCACACGCTCAGCGACGGCAGCTACGCCCGCCTTTGTACCGGATACAACAATTTGTCCGGGACAGTTGATGTTAGCCAGTTCTACCAGTTGACCAGATTCTGTGATATCACGGCAAAATGCCGCCAATGCTTCACGATCAGCGCCCAGCACAGCAGCCATCCCGCCTTGTCCATCAGGAATGGCCTGCTCCATAAACTGACCACGTGCACGAACAGTCTCAACTGCATCCTCAAATGTGAGAACACCGGAAGCCACTAGAGCACTGTACTCTCCTAGACTGTGCCCAGCCACATAATCAGGGCGGATGCCCTTTTCCTTGAACGCTTCATACAACGCAATACTCGCCGTTAACAGCGCAGGCTGCGTATTGGATGTTTGCTTCAAGGCTGTGTCAGGCCCTTCAAAGATCAGTGTGCTTAGCGCGAAACCCAAACGTTCGTCCGCTTTACGGAATACTTCTGTTGCAGCCGGAACTGCTTCATAAGCATCTTTAGCCATACCTACAGCTTGTGAACCCTGACCGGGAAATATAAATGCCGTTTTGCCCATCGTGCATGCACCTCTCTGTATCCAATGCTTCTTCTGTAAAACACCAGACAAATTCAATATTATATCAAATCTTCCACTTAATTACCAGATAAGAACCGACGCACCCCAAGTCAAACCGCCACCAAAGCCCACCATTAGTATACGGTCGCCTTCCTTCATGCGGCCTTCCTCAGCTGCTTCCACAAGAGCAAGAGGAATGGATGCTGCGGATGTATTCGCATATTTATTAACATTAATAACTACCTTTTCCTCTGGCAAATCCAAACGTTGCATTGCTGATTGGATGATTCGGATATTGGCTTGATGCGGAACGAACAGATCGATGTCATCTTTGGACAACCCAGCTTTTTCCAACACATCAACCGTTGCTGTTCCCATAACGCGAACCGCGAACTTGAACACTTCGCGTCCATTCATATAAATATAGTGCTGTTTATTTTCCAGTGTGTCTGCACTCGCAGGCAAACGTGAGCCCCCAGCTTCCAACTTGAGCAAGGTGCCTCCAGCGCCTTCAGCCCCCAGATCAAAGGATTGGAATCCTCTACCTTCAGGTACTTCACCAATCACTACAGCTCCTGCTCCATCTCCGAAAAGCACGCAGGTGTTGCGGTCAGTATAATCTGTAATCCGGGAAAGGCAGTCTGCACCAATGATTAACGCATTGTTATAAATACCTGTCTTAATGAAGCTCGTTGCCGTAGCCAGCCCGTACACAAAACCCGAGCATGCAGCAGACAAATCGAAAGCCGCTGCGCCTTTGGCCCCCAACTTGTCCTGAAGAATGCAAGCAGTTGACGGAAACGCCATATCTGGTGTAACCGTAGCTACTATAATCAGGTCCAGATCTTGTGCCGTCATACCCGCAGACTCCAACGCCTTAACTGCTGCTTCATAAGCCAAATCAGATGTAGCCTGTTCAGGAGCAGCAATATGGCGCTCCTGAATCCCTGTACGGCTAACAATCCACTCATCACTTGTTTCAACGATTTCTTCCAAATCTTTATTGGTCAGAATTTTCTCAGGTACGTATTTCCCTGTTCCGATAACACCAACCGGCCGTAATTTATTCATATCGTCACTCACTTCCTGCTGATTTCCTTGGATATACTTTCCACCAACCGGTTTTGCAAGGCCGTACGAGCCTGCCTTACCGCATTTTTGACGGCAATGCCATCAGACGAACCGTGACTTTTTAAGACGAGTCCGCTCAACCCCAACAAAGGAGCCCCGCCGTGCTCTTTATAATCGAGTTTCCCTTTCAGCCCCCGAAGTTCAGGCATAATCAAGGCTGCCGCAAGCTTGGTCTTTAAGGATTTGGTGAACTGCTCTTTAAGGAGAGAAAATATCGCTCCGGCTGTTCCCTCTAGCGATTTTAGCATAATGTTTCCGGCGAATCCGTCGCACACCAGTACATCACAATTTCCGGTTAACACATCTCTGGATTCAACATTCCCCACAAAATTGACAGGTAACTGCTCGATAAGAGGATACGCCAACTTTGTTAGTTCATTGCCTTTTCCTGCTTCAGTCCCAACATTCAGCAGACCTACCCTTGGAGAAGCCACTCCGTGAACTTTCTGACGGTACAAGCTCCCCATCAGTGCGTACTGGGCAAGATGTTCAGGCTTAGCATCCATATTGGCCCCCAAGTCCAGCGCCAGAATACCTTGATCATCAATCGTCGGTATCATCGGCGCGAGAGCCGGACGCTCAATGCCCTCCATTCTTCCAACCACTAGTAATCCTGTAGTCATTAGAGCGCCTGTATTACCTGCGGAAATCATGGCATCCGCTTCGCCTTCTCTAACCATTCGACCCGCTACGACCATGGAGGCATCCTTTTTACGCCGCACTGCCTTTACAGGTTCGTCCTGCGCATCTATCGTTTCGGACGTATGGCGAATGGTGAGGTTCGTCGGCAGCGCCCTCCCGTTCAAAACCGCTTCAATCCGTTCCCGGTCACCAACCAGCGTAATGTCTGTATCCTTCCATTCCGCCGCCGCAGATAACGCGCCCTCTACTGTCGCCTCAGGAGCATTATCTCCTCCCATGGCATCAATGGCGATCCGCATGCTGACTTCCTCCTTCGCTATACTCTTCCTCCGTGGAGCGATAAATGACAAAGTTGCCTTGGAATACCATTTCTTCTCCTACGTAAGCAAACACTTCCACTTTGGCCTTCCCTTTTTGTTCTGGATTTGAGCGTACATATGCCTTGGCAATACATTTTTCACCCAAATGAACCGGACGAACAAAGCGAATATCCGCTGAAGCGGTCAATGCTATCTCATCGTTAATTACGGCAACGGCCAATGAATTGGCCTGTGCAAACACATAATGTCCTCGCGCAATGCCTGTACGTGAAAAAGTATGTTCCTCTTTGATTTCAAAAATCGAAATACCACTTCGATCCAACTGGAGATCAACGATGTCCCCAATTACTTCATGTAAAGGCAAGGAACGAACCTGATCGTAGGAGCGCTCAGCCATCAGCTTTAGCCGCTCCCGTAATTCTGGGATTCCCAGTTCCATCCGGTCCAGCCGAATGGTCTGAATGCTTACCTTCAGCTGTCTTGTCAATTCCTGATCCGTCACGAACGGATTATCGTCAATTAATTGAGTCAGCCGTTGCTGTCTCTGTCTCTTCGGCAAACGTTCGATATCAGTGACGCCTCCTTTCCCTACAGTAAACTGCCGTTCAGCCGACAGTTCAGGTTACTTCACGTTCTAACGGCTAAACTTCAAGCCGGTTTGTCTTCTTGTATGTATAAAGGAACCCCTTAGGCCCTTCTTTCTTAGAACCTGGTACTAAAACAGTATATAGCATGCTGACGCAAAAAGAAAGCATGCTGATAAAAAAAGTAGCGCCTCACTGTAGTGAAGCGCTACTTTCTCTGCGAATATTCCAAAGAATCCGCTTATCGGACATTATTGAGAGATGATCTCTCTAGCTTTGTACGTTCCGCAAACTTTGCACACATGGTGAGCAAGTTTCAATTCGCCGCATTCGGAGCATTTCACCATACCTGGTACTTCCAGTTTAAAGTGAGTACGACGTTTGTCGCGACGAGTTTTGGATGTTCTCCGTTGAGGTACTGCCATTATTCCCACCTCCTTAAACAGATCAACCCCGCATGACGGGTATGACTTCTTATCTCATTCAAGACCGAAAGAAAATGCCAAAAGACAATGATCTTACAGCCGGTGAATCAAGCCTGCAACATCCACGTATCGGTTCAATAACTTCCCGGCACAAGCGGATGATGATTTTTTTCAGAATTGAACTCAATTCTCATTTAAAAAAATCCTTAAGCCCTGCCAGACGCGGATCAATCTTTTCCGTATCACTATCGTTACTGTCGTCGGAGCCAAGGCTCCAGTCTTGTCCGGCCGCTGGCGCGATCCCCTGACAATCCTCACTGCATATAGGCGCAAACGGCACATGCAGTACAAACAGTTCTTCACAATACGGTGCAATGTCGAAGGAATCCTCCGTCACTGCGATAAAATCGCCATCTTCATCCTCCTCTTCAACATTTGAAGATGAGGTTTGCTTAAACCGTTCACGAAATTCAATATTCAAATCCTCGTGCATCGGGCTCAAACAGCGGGAGCAAAGCATGTCCAGACCTGCGGTCAACGTGCCTTCCACACTCATCGAGCCTTGACCCAGACTAACGGCGACCAAGTCGGTCTCCAGCGGGGAAACGGCTGTAACATCAGCACGATCATCCACCAATTCACTCACATTAAGAGATTCACGGATAGGAAAGGGACCGTCACTTGTTGCTACTTTGCGAAAAAATAGTTGCATCACTATCACTCCAAACAAACAAAAATTATTATACCGACTGATCGAGTCGTTTGTCAACACCTTTCACTTTACACCACTTACAAATCCATCGATTTTCCAATGGTTCGGCAAGATCTATGCGGATGCAAAAATGTGTTGTATTTATCATGTACCTGTGAGTATTCGTACCCCCGCCACTCTTCGTGTACAATAATGCGAGTATAAAGCTTTTTGCTCCAGGTCTCAATGGTCTTGTTCAAGTGCATGATGAAATATCAGATAGCTGCCCTGAAAACATGCATTCGCTAGTAGTAAACCACTCATTCAAAATAGTTATCAAATAAGCTACTTCAAGAAAGGAGCCGACATACAGTCTTGAAAACACTCGGTATCATTGTAGAGTATAATCCCCTACATAACGGACATGTCCATCACTGGAAGGAGTCTCTTCGTATCACTGGTGCACAGCGAACGGTGGCTGTGATGAGCGGTCCCTTCCTTCAACGAGGCGAACCCGCGATTACAGACAAATGGTCACGCACCGAAATGGCACTTGCTATGGGGGTAGATCTGGTTCTGGAGCTGCCTGTGGCCTATGCTGTCCAGCCCGCAGAATGGTTTGCCCGCGGCGCGGTGACCCTGCTCTGCGCGACGGGCATCGTCGACGCGCTCTGCTTCGGCAGCGAGAGCGGAGATATCGCCCCGCTGCACACGCTGGCCCGCGTGCTGGCGGCAGAGCCGGCCGAACTCAAGGCCGGCATCGCCCAGCGCCTGAGCAAGGGCGCAAGTTATCCTGCCGCCTACGCAGGAGCCGCAGCCGCGCTGGCGGCCGAAGGAGCGGACGGTGCTGCGCTCGCCGCTCTCATGCAGCAGCCCAACAATACGCTCGGGCTGCATTACTTGATTGCGCTGGAACGGCTGGGCAGCACAATCAAGCCCTTTACGGTGGCCCGCACGGGATCGGGATACCATGAGACGGTGGCGCCTGCGGACGGAGTCATCGCCAGCGCCACGGCCATCCGCCGTCTGCTGCTGGACGGCGGGCCGGAGGCCGCGTCGCCGTACGTACCTGCGGCGACCCTGGAGATTTTGCAGCGCGAGTGGCAAGAAGAACGTGCCCCGCTGCATTGGGAAGCGTTCTGCCAGCCGTTGCTGAACGCCCTGATCACGCGTAGCCCGCAGCAGCTGGCGGAGCTGCACGAGGTCACCGAAGGGCTGGAGCATCGCCTACAGCAATCACTGTACACGCTGCCTCATCCCTCTATGGAGGCCCTGTTTGCCGCTGTCAAGACAAAGCGCTATACTCGTACAAAGCTTCAGCGGATGTGTACACATATTTTACTGAATCATGCCAAAGCTGATATGACTCCCACTGAGCTGGCGAAAGGTCCCGGCTATATCCGCGTGCTCGGCTTTAATAGGGCTGGACGCGAGCTGCTGGCGCGAATGAAAGACACCGCCACCCTGCCAGTATGGGTCAAGCCGTCTGCCGGATCACATGCCCATCTGGACTGGGATACTGCCGCAGCCGCCATACATGCAGCCGGGATGCCGCGTCCCGCCATACGTGACATGTATGCTGATTACTTACGACCGCCCCTTATGGTTTAATAGGAAGCTTTTCCATATAATTCAGCGCATCGCCAAGCTTGCGAACCGGGACAAGCTTCATCTGGGTTCCGATTTGCTCTGCTTTGGCTTTGGCCTCTTTATAATTATCCGCCGGGACGAAAAACAATTCCGCACCCTGACGGTCAGCAGCGACGATTTTATACTTGGCGCCACCAATCGCTCCAACCTGACCGTCCTTATCAATAGTACCCGTACCGGCTACACGATATCCCTTACTTAAGTCACCTGGCGTCAACTGGTTATAGATTTCCATAGTAAACATCAAACCTGCCGAAGGTCCGCCGACATCCGTGGATGTAAAATGAATCGTTTTACGTCCATCCTTCGGCTCTACCTTCTGTACTGTAGCAATACTGACACCAAACCCGGAACGTTGTTTTCTCGTCTCACTGTCCGTGATGGTTGTTAATGGAGCTTGCACTGCCAGCAACTTTCCATCGCGCTTTAGCTTCACTTTAGCCAGCGTTCCGGGTTTCTCATCCTTCAATGCCTTCCGAATGGAATGATTATCAGTTACCCTCGTACCGTTTAACTCTAATATTTCATCTCCGGGCTCAAACACGCTGTTCGGTCCCGGAACCTTAAATACATACACATAATCCGGCACAATGCGATAGGAAACATGGGCACGGGTATAGGCAGCCTCCATCGCGGAAGATTGGGAATCCCCCATATACCATACCTGCTCTGCTGCATATTCATCTTCACTTCTGCCATGCAGACGATCCTCTTTGCGCTGAATCTCCGAGTTGCTGTCCAGTTTGGACATAGCTAGCATGATGACATTGGCATATCGCGCCGATACCGTCGTCATCATAAAGCTCCCCCGTTCGTTGCTATCACCTTCCTGTACTTTAACCATCGGTTTGATCTCGTTTGCCCCACCTGGTCCATAGATCAGATAAGGGGTTGGCATATAAACCAGCACATAGACCATTGCAGCCAGCATTAAGACATAACCGGTTGTAAAAAAGGCTCTTTTCCGGTTAATTCGCATCATTGCTTCTCCCCCTTGCAGCCTAACTTCTCTTATCTTACCCAAGTGCCTCTGCACCACCTGTTCTCAAGCCTTCCAAAAAAGCATACATTGTTTACGACAACATGTACGAGCAACCTATATCCAGACAATGAAGGTGCATAACGCTGGAGACAGCATCCGACTCTCCTTAGTATATTTATGAGAGGTGAAATCTTTGATGCAAAAGGAAGCCCGCCCTGCTCCTTACTGGACAACCTTGCTGCTTGGCCTCGGAGCCATATTGCTTGTAATGGCTATTGTTGCCTCACCAGAAGAAGTATTTCAAGCCTCTACCCAGGGACTTAAATTATGGTGGAGCATTATTTTCCCGGCCATGCTGCCTTTTTTGATGCTATCTGAAATGCTCATCGCCTTTGGTCTGGTACATGGTCTAGGTGTTCTGCTGGAGCCGTTCATGCGATCCTGGTTTCGGCTGCCGGGACGAAGCGGCTGGGTATTGGCCCTCGGTCTAACTGCGGGATTCCCGGCTGCTGCGGAAGCGGTACGCCAATGGGCACAACAGGAGGATATGACCGCGCTTCAGCTTCGACGTCTGACCGCTATCGCTCATTTCTGCAATCCGATTACGATCCTGCTCGTCATTGGCACAGGACTGCTGCACAATGCTGCTGTAGGTGGGCTGTTACTTGCTGTTCACTGGATTTCCGGGCTGCTGGCAGGCTGGATCACAGCCAGAATACCTGATTCGTCCAGAAAATCGAAAAAACGGGAAACGCCAGCTGCCATCCGGCGCGCTTCTGTTTCCCGCACTACCACCTCCCTGATCCGATCCGCATGGGAAGCTACCCGCTCTGCCAGAGAACGGGATGGCCGCAGCTTTGGAAAACTGTTAGGCGAAACCGTATCCCATGCTGTACAGATGCTGATGGTGACAGGTGGATTCATTATTTTCTTTTCCGTACTGATTCGGCTGCTGACCTTATACTCAGGTCAAGGAACGCTTTCTATGGTGTGGCCTGCCTGGATGGAAATCCATCTGGGTTCCTATGAAATCAGCCGCCTGCCCTACGATCTCCGTACACAAGCAGCGCTGATCAGTGCTGTGTTGGGCTGGGGCGGCTTGTGCGGCTGGCTTCAAATTACCGCCGTCACCAAACCTTCCGACAAGGGCATCACCTTCACCTTATCACGAGTGCTACATGGGATCATTGCTTTTGGACTAACCTTGGCGGCATGGACTCCGCTTAGCCACATTGTCAGTAATACAATTCCTGCTTACGTCAGCCGCAGTTCTGTATCTTCTTTTGCCGAAAGTGTAAATGATTCCGGATCGCAATCTGTCATGGCCGGAGCCAGCAGCTTATTAACACAAATAGTAGGAACATCCATGTACCCCTGGCAACTAACCGTACTGTCCGTTGTACTTCTGAGTACGATTATACTTGCTCTGCTCGCCGTTTCCTTTATGACTTCATGGTGGAGCCACCGCGATTCGCGCTAACCTTGGCACGCAGTGCGTCTTCCACCTCTGGTGACACCAGATCTACGACCTTGCCATCAAAATGCGCAATTTCCTTCACCATACTGGAACTCAGATATGAATAAGCCGGGTTGGTCATCATAAAGATCGTTTCCGCATCCGGGTTCAACTTATGATTTGTAGAGGCTAATTGGAGTTCATATTCAAAATCGGTCACTGACCGAATTCCTCTGACAATAACCTGAGCCCCTTTTTGGCGTACATAATTGGCTGTCAGATCACGGAAGCTGTCCACTTCAACGTTTGGAATATCGCGAGTTACCGTACGTAGCAGCTCCATTCGCTCCTCAAGTGAAAACAGCGGATTTTTACTAATATTGTTAAGAACCGCGACGATCAGTAAATCAAACTGTCGGGCCGCTCTTTGAATAATATCCTGATGCCCCATCGTCACGGGATCAAAGGTTCCCGGATATACGGCAATACGTGGTTTGTGCTCAATCATGATGGTCCTCCCCGTCTGATTCGGTGATGCCGAATTTGACCCCTTCGGCTTCTGTATGTTCTTCGGCGTCTGACAAAGCATCATCAAAGTGATAAATGGATAACGCTGTTTCACCATAGACCGCTTTTCTAACCTGTTCAAACGGTCCGAAACTTATCGGATACTCATGTCCCGATTCATACTCCAGCACGATGATTGCACCTGAACGAAGCAAGTCCAACTCGGCCATGCGGCTCATCAATTCATCCCCGTGCTTGAGACGATAAGGCGGGTCCAGAAAAACAGCATCAAAAAGAGCTCCACGTTTTGCCAGCGCCTTAAGCGCTCGTCCGGCATCATTGCGGAACACTTCTGCCTTTCCTTCCAATCCAGTTTTTCGCAAATTTTCTTTAATGACATCAATGCTTTTGGATTCCATATCAATAAAAACTGCCTTGTCCATTCCCCGACTAAGCGCCTCTATACCCAGGCCGCCACTGCCAGCAAACAAATCAAGCGCGACTCCTCCATCAAAATAAGGACCTATCATGCTAAATAGCGCTTCCTTGACCTTATCCGTGGTCGGTCGCGTCCCGGTGCCGGGAACTGCCTTTAACGGCCTTCCTTTGGCACTACCCGATACCACTCTCACGCTGAAACTCACCTATTTTCTATATGTGTTCATAACCATATAAAGATTATGACGTTATCGTACCACATGCATCGCCGTTTGAAAAACTTAGTGATGAAGCAGGTATAAAAAACCATCTCCTGGGCATCCTTAGGATATCGGCATTCAACCAATGTCGTAGACAACCGCGGAGAAGACTTACGTTTCCCCATAAGCTCTTCGTCCGGTTTCTCCTCTCCCATTCGGGCGCTCTTTCGTAGAGCGCCTGTTTTTTTGCATAAAAAGAAGCTGCTTTATAGCAGCTCTATGTATTATTTTTTTCTATTCTGCATTTTGCTTATTTCAGCAGTTCCTCGGGTGTATCTCCTTGATAAACATACACATAACTTGCCACTGATACAGCAAAAGTCGCGAACATAGACAACGATGTGGCTAACCCGTATACTACTTTTTTCATCATTCCACTCACCTCCTTCCCCGGATTAATGTTAGGCTTTGAACCAAAAAAGCAACAGCCACTACAGAAGAACCTATTACAAAGTTAGTACATACAAGCAAGGAAGATAACAATCGCAAGAGGGGATAAAATCGCACTGGAATGCGCGACTGCTTTTCAATTCTGGACGGGGCAAAGCATAAAACAAGAATGAGAGCGATTCCGGTAAACAGGTTTGTCAACCCATTATTTAAGGAAATGCAAGATATGTATGTAAAAGCTACAGAGGTCACCAGCACACATGCCATACCCGTTTTCAAGTGAATACCACCAGATACTTGGCGCAGCAAGGCAAAAGCGACGAGAATCGTTACAGCTTCGACCATCCGCCCCGTGAAGAATGAGGCGAATAGTGTCAACACGATGATCATAGACGCATTCAGAATGAGAGCAAGTGCGTATTTAAGTACTGGGACGGAAGCCGGATGATCAGGCACAGTACGTTTAATCTGGTTAGCAAGTTTGAAAGCCATCGTTTCAATCATCTCGGTATTCCTTTCCGACTGCATAGTAGATAAAAAATCCCGATACCAGTGCAAAAAATATCATACTCAACCATACCTCGCTATAGTAAAGCACAATAGAGGTTGAAATGAGAGACAGAATGATCAGTGTGATGACAATGCCATATTCCTCTTTGAACTTAAGCTTTTTGAAATTTGGGGAAAAGCCGATCTCTTTTCGATACAATATAAATGAAATTAGTAGTCCTGTCGCTGCGCTAACCACTTGTAACAGATAGCCCTTCAAGGATCCGTTCTGCAGCTCAGCAACCGGTAGGTTACCGAACATAGCTTTCAGGAGTACCGACTGAATAACGGCATATGCAAAATAACCGGTAACTGTCATAATACCTGACCAAACAATCGGAATCTTCACCACTGTAGCAAGTAAAAAAATAAAAAGCAGCATATTAATGACAGGTACTAAATAGGAGAGTGAAAATTCCTCTCGGAGCAAATAGCTTTGCAGGTTCATAATCAAATTCACAAAAATAGCCTGCCATAGATAAGGAGTCATTCTAACTTTAAAGATACTGAGAATCAGCGCAAAAACAGCTACTCCTTCCAGTGTAGAGAAAAGTAAAAAGCCAAGTGGCTCCAAAAGCATACGTGCATCTCCTTTACAATTCCAACAAACCTCATCGGTGTATTCAAAAACTTGGATGTACATCGAATATAAAGGGCTGGGAGCTACTTTTCAAGAGGTCTTTTCAATAATTTCGTAGATTTATTCAAGCACTTCAACCAAATGTTATCTGATGCTGCTTCAAGTTGCAACTAGGCAACACTTTCTTTGACCGAATCTTCCTGCTCGCGTACAGATTTTATACGTGATATAAGCTTTTTCCCCAATCGGATGCCGGGCTGTTCTATCCACGTGTAGGTAAACCAGGAAAGTCCGACGGTGAATAGCAACGTCATGATGAACAGAAGTGAGAGGCTGACTAAGGGAGCAAACGGTAATTTAATCTGTACGATTAGTCCCAGGACCAGCATATGCGTCAAATACATGCTGTAGCTGAGGCGGCCGATCCATGACCACACGCGATTAAGTAGCCATTTCGGCTGCCAATGATACAAAGCATACGCCCCTAACAGCAAGCCAACACCTATGAGATAATCCGTCATACCTCCAAAAAACGCAAACAGCACAGTAACAAGCAGAAGCCCCCCACTGAGCGGGTCTACACTTTTCCAATGACGCTCGTCTTTCCAAATGAAAAACAACAATATCCCCAGCCCAAAGACAGGCAACTGATTCGGAAACCATAAATACAAATAATGCCCCCATAAAGATTGATCACTAATCAATGGATATTGAGCAAACACCGTATTTAACCCGAAGCTTGCCACAAGCACCATCACGACAAACCAAGTCGCATGGCGAACCGATTGAATCAACTTAAATAAGAGGGGGATAAATAGATAAAACATACATTCCACCGCAATGGACCATTCCACACCGATAATGCTGTTGATCCAATACGGATTGAGACCATTCAAAAACAGAGCATGGGCTGCAATATTAGTGACAGTAACTCCCTCCTGATCTCCAAGCCAAAATCGCGGACCTGTCCCATTTACAACTAAATAGATTCCTAACATTATGTAATACAAGGGTGCAATCCGAAAAAAACGACGCAACAGGTAGGCCACCATTCCTTCTCTCTTGTCACTCGAACGCCTGCTCAGGGATAAAAACAGCGTAAAAGCGCTAGCCATATAAAATAAAGCGACTCCTTTGGCTCCTATGCTCAAGCCTTTTTGCAACCAACCGTTTAATCCGTCCACATACTGACTGACATGCACAAGTAACACTCCGATAATCGCCAGCGCCCTTAGCGTATCTACAAATTGCAACTTATCTTGTTCTATCTTCCCCTTGTCTTCGGGCATCGTATCCCTCCATAACAATTCTTAATGATACATTTTGTATCCATAATACACAAAATGTATCACCCAAGTAAATATCCCCACTATGTAAAAAAACACCCTCCGACCGCACCAAGATGCGATCAAAAAGTGTTGATTTTATCATACTAATGAGTATTAATATTGCTTTATTTGTTTAAATGAAAAGGTACGGTCGTTACGATGACGTCTTTGTAATTGATTAAATAAGCTCTCATCAGCAAACTGGTCTGATTGTGCAGTATATTTTCCCACCAGTGTTTAGTGATAAATTGTGGAATGAGAACTGTGATATGGTCCTCGTCTGCCTTTTTCCACTCTACTGTATCGATGAACTTGCGGAGCGGATTAATGATGCTGCGATAACGGGATCTCAGCACTACTAAACGTATACCCACATCCCACTCTTCCCACTTCTGTTCCATTTTTTGAATCGCTTCATCATCCACACCCACATATACAGCAACCACATTGTCCGACAAGGTTTTGGCATAGCTGATGGTATTCATAACGACTCGTGTAATGCCTGCCACCGGAATAATAATCGTATTGCCTTTGACCATAGGTTTGTCCTTCGTGATATCAATGCGCAGTTGTTCAGCCGTATTTTTGTAATGTTTGTTGATCTTCATAAAGAAATACAGTACCAAAGGCAGGAAGATAAAGACTACCCACACCTGGCTAAACTTAGTGAAGATAAAGATGAGCGTAATCGACAGCGTGGTTAGCATCCCAACCGTATTAATAGCCAGCTTGACGACCCAGCCAGCAGGTTTGAGCCGAATCCATCGAATCATCATACCAAGCTGCGACAGGGTAAACGGGATAAATACCCCTACAGCATAAAGCGGAATGAGATTTTCGGTATTGCCACCAAAAACGATGACCAGCAATGCCGAGAAGATACTCAAAAACAGGATACCGTTAGAATAACCGAGTCGATCTCCACGAACCATAAACATATGCGGCATATATTTGTCCTTAGCGAGCATAAAAGCGAGCAACGGAAAGGCTGAATAGGCTGTGTTGGCCGCCAAAAACAAGATAAGCGCCGTCACACCTTGAATGATGTAGTACATCACACCGCGCCCAAAAGTGGCATTCGCAATTTGCGAAATGACTGTTTCTTGCGGATTAGGACGAACACCGTACCAATAAGCCAGCAAACTAATTCCGATAAACATACAGCCGAGAATCAAGCCCATCATCATCAATGTAGTTGCCGCATTTTTGGCAGCAGGCTTGCGGAAGTTCGGAATGGCATTGGAGACAGCTTCTACACCGGTTAGCGCCGAACAGCCCGAGCTGAATGCTTTCAGTAAGAGAAACAGACTGACGTTGGATACCGTAGCTCCAAATTGCGGCGCCGCCGCATGGGCTCCTCCTGCCAGATAGTGAATGATACCACTAATAATCAAAACAAAAATGGCAACAACAAATAAGTAAATCGGTATCGCCAGCACCGAGGCAGATTCCGTCACCCCGCGCAAATTCATAATAGTCAAAAAGATAATCATCACCAAAGCAATTGCGATCCGATGATCATGTAACGATGGGAACGCCGATGTAATGGCATCTGTACCTGCCGATGAGCTAACAGCTACCGTTAGAATATAATCGACCAGCAGAGAGCCGCCTGCAATCAGACTTGGACTCTTTCCCAAATTGTCCTGTGCGACAATGTAGGCTCCCCCACCACCAGGGTAGGAAAAAATGGTCTGTCTATACGACAGGATCAGGATGATAAGCAAACCCAACACCGCAATGGATATAGGGATGGAATACCATAGGGCAGCGAAGCCCGCTGTAATTAAAACCAGCAGAATTTGCTCCGTGCCGTAAGCTACAGAGGACAATGCATCTGAGGACAGAATGGCCAGTGCCTTGAGCTTATTCAGTTTCTCATCTTCAAGGGCCGTCGACTTTCGCGGACGACCGATTAATAACCTTTTGACTTTACTCAGCATTTCGTTGACTCCTTCTTTGGATGAGGGTTTTGCAAAAGAACTATGAATCGTATATTTATTATGTCACCTGCACATCAGATTGATGAAACAAATGAACTATTATTTTATACTCCCTCATCCAGAAAAAAACAATAAGGAATGCTCCCTAAAAAGAGCATTCCCGAGTAAGAAAGAGTATTTTGATAAAATACCCTTATGTATACAGTATTTTGAACCTTTCAGGCGTAATTCCTTCCGCTCGGCGGAATGTTGCCACAAAATGACTGACATCTCGGAAGCCTACGCGCTCCGAAATCTCCTTCACCGTTAATTGCGGATACTCCGTCATCATTTCCTTCGCCTTCCGCAACCGAATTACAATCAGATAAGCATACGAAGTCACACCGAACGCTTGCTTAAACAATGTATTTAAATGACGAGCGCTGACATTCATCATCACGGCCATATCCCTTAAACCCACATCTGGGCTGGCATAATTTTGCTCCATAAAGGTCAGTACAGGGGTTAAACGTTCCACATTATGAGAAAGGGAAGGCATCGAGCTATGTTGTCCATGTTTACGCAGCAGAGTCAGAAAACGGTACATATTGGCCGAAGCATCTAATCCAGACAAATCACGTTCACTAACCATGGAGTGTAGCATGTTTTCCCCAAAGCTGTGCAGCTCGCTATCCGGATCCCAATGATACCCTCGCGTATGCTTCAATCCGAGTACAGTCAATACAGCAGCGGCGATGGGTCCGTCAAATGTGATGTATAACGTTCGCCATACCTTGGTCGCCCGTCTGTATGCATGGGCTTCGCCTGGCAGCAGCAGGACCCCGGACTGCTCGCCCAAACGGAAGGTCCCCCCTTTATATGTAAACATCCCCTCACCAGACACCGTCTGAATCCAGTGAAAACATGGATAGCCCTCTGGACGGGACACATCCTCCTGTCTGCTATTAAATCCGATACTTTCAATAAAAAGAGGTAAAGAGTGCTCACGAGTAGTCAGGAAAAATCGCAAATGATGGGGAGTCAAAATCATAAAAAGCACCTCCGGCGTATGCGGTATTTATGTCTCATGTAGATCCATATTGTTATATACATGTTCATTTTATTATATTTAAAAGCATTAATTTGTATTATAAGATAGGATTATTCTTATATACAGAGGTGATTGGCATGATAAGCAGCAAACTTCCTAAAGTATTTTACGGTGGGGATTACAATCCTGAGCAATGGGATGAGGCCACGCATCAGGAGGATTTACGGATGTTCAGTCAGGCCGGCATTGATATCGCCACACTCAACGTTTTCTCATGGGCTAAAATTCAGTCTGATGAAATCACATATCATTTTGAGTGGCTAGATCAGCTAATTGATAATCTTTATGAAAGCGATATCTTCGTTTGTCTAGCTACTAGTACGGCAGCGCACCCTGCTTGGATGGCTACCCGTTATCCCGACATTCTTCGGGTCGATGCTGACGGGCGTAAGCGAAAATTCGGTGGACGCCATAACTCTTGTCCGAACAGTCCAACCTATCGGAAATACGCCGAGCAGATGGCTGACCGACTTGCAGAGCGATACAAAGACCATCCCGCGATCCTCGTGTGGCATGTTTCCAATGAGTATGGCGGGGATTGCTATTGTGACAATTGTGCCGCAGCGTTCCGAGTGTGGCTCAAACAAAAATACGGATCACTGGAAGAGCTAAACCGGGTGTGGAATACTTCCTTCTGGGGTCACACCTTCTATGATTGGGATGAAATTGTACCTCCAAATAATCTAAGCGAACATTGGGGAGAAAATCACTCCACATTCCAGGGTATATCCCTCGATTATGCGCGCTTCAATTCAGACAGTATTCTGGATTGCTACCTGCTGGAATATAACGCGATTAAAAAACATATTCCCGATGCCGTGGTAACAACCAATCTGATGGGATTTTTTAAGCAACTGGATTATTTTAAATGGGCTAAGCACATGGATATAGTATCTTGGGATAGCTATCCCGGAGCTAATACCCCGATAAGCTATACGGCGATGGCGCATGATCTGATGCGCGGCTTGAAGGATGGGCAGCCCTTTATGCTGATGGAGCAAACACCGAGCCAGCAGAATTGGCAGGCGTATAATTCACTTAAACGGCCTGGTGTTATGCGTTTATGGAGTTATCAGGCTGTAGCACATGGCGCGGATACGGTCATGTTTTTCCAGCTTCGCCGCTCGATCGGTGCTTGTGAGAAATTCCACGGGGCTGTAATTGAGCATGCCGGGCATGAGAACACACGTGTATTTCGCGAGGTGGCACAGCTTGGCAGCGAGCTTGGTGCTTTAGACAACACGCTGCTTGACGCAACTGTTCATACCAAAGTAGCTATTTTGTTTGATTGGGATAATTGGTGGGCTTTGGAAAAATCAAGCGGCCCTTCTGTCGCCTTGAAATACTTAGATCAGGTGCATAAGTATTATGCTACCTTCTTCCGGCGCAACGTACAGGTAGACATGATTTCTGTGGATACAGATTTCCAAAAATATGATCTCATTATCGCGCCTGTACTCTACATGGTCAAGCCGGGTACTGCTGAGAAGCTGGAACAATTCACAGAGCGTGGCGGCACCTTCCTAACGACCTTTTTCAGCGGCATTGTAAATGAAAACGATCTGGTCACAACCGGAGGATATCCTGGTAAGCTGCGTAATCTGCTCGGGATCTGGGTGGAGGAAATTGATGCGCTTCTGCCTGAATCACACAATCGCATTATATTGAAAGAAAAAGTGGGCGTATTAGAAGGTGAATATAAATGTGGGTTGCTCTGCGACTTGCTGCATAGCGAAGGAGCCGAGGTGCTGGCGGAATACGGCGATGATTTCTATCAGGGCAAGCCAGTGCTGACACGCAATCGTTTTGGTCAAGGGGAGGCGTGGTACGTCGCTTCCGACCCTGAGGAACCTTTCCTTGATGGTCTGCTGGGCTACATTTGTGAGCAAAAAGGGATTTCATCCCTGCTGCGTGCTCCTGCGGGCATAGAAGCCACTATGCGGTCCAAAGATGGAAAGTCTTATCTATTTGTTCTGAACCATAATGCCCAGACACAGCAATATCATCTGGATGACCAAAAAGGAAAAGAGCTAATCAGTGGGAAATTCCTGGAAGGGGATATTTCTATTGAAGGCTATGGCTTTCAAGTACTGGAGCTATCCTAATGATTCAAATCTGACTTATACCATTCACTTTACTGCATGAAGGTAATTAGTACCAAAGGAGTTAATCATGAAACGACTGCTATGGATCGGCAGCTTGTCTTATTTTTTAATTGGTCTAGCCCATGTGGTTGTAGGCTCCCTACTGCCCGTGTTGCTAGAGCATTACGGTAGAAACTATACGGATGGCGGAAGCCTGATATTCGCTCAATTTTCCGGCTTTCTGGCTGGAGTCCTACTGTCACCGTGGCTTGCCCGGACTTTTGGCAAACGCCGAAGCCTGATATTTGCCCTCCTCCTGCTATGTGCGGCTGAAGTGCTATATTCACTACTGCCGCCTTGGGGCTGGCTATATGCCGTCGGGGCAGTAGCCGGATTTGGCTTCGGCATGGTAGAAGCAGTCATAGGTACTATTGTTATTGGGGGTATTACCCAAGGAACGGGCGCGGCTATGAGCCGTCTGGAAGTCTTTTTCGGGATCGGCGCCTTAGCAATGCCGGCTATCGCCAGCCAATTCATTGCTCTAGGTTGGTGGCGACTGGCATTCCCCATCATCTCCTTGTTTGCAGCCGTAGCCACTATAGCCTGGCTGCGCGGGTCCTTTGGCACAATGGACGCTCTATTGGACGAACAAGAACACCGAGGTGACTACCATAAGCGTGCCACTAATTCACTGGAGTCACCTACCGTAAAGGCTTCTAAAAGCAGCCCTATAGGCAATTGGAGGCTCCTTGCATTATTTATCGTTTTTTTCTTTATCTACGTAGGAACAGAGATGAGTCTGGCCAATTTCCTGCCCTCCATGTTCATCGAGCGACTCGGTCTCACACAAGCCGAAGCAGCACTCAGCGTCACCTGCTTTTGGTTGGCAATGGCCTTTGGACGGTTGTTCACAGGCTACATTGCCGATCGATACGGCTACGGTGTCTTTGTCGCTCTGAGCTCACTGGCAGCGACTCTGCTGCTGTGTGTGTTCCCGTTGATCCAAGGCACTGCTGGTGCCTTTGTCCTTATCGTACTGCTGGGACTCGGCATGTCAGGCATCTTTTCCATCGCTCTTGTTTTTGCCAGCAAAATGATGCCAGGTACAGAAGAATCGACGACCAGCCTGCTTATCGGTGCAGGTGGAGTCGGAGGGGCCCTGCTGCCCCTATGGCTTGGAAACAGTATGGATCGTGGAGGGGCAGTTGCTTCAGCTTGGTTACTGGCAGTATTTGCTTGTATCCTGTGCCTGCTTGGCGGTATCCTGTACGCCCTATATGTGCGAAAAAAGCGGCTTCAAACCGCTTCATCATGATATAAGCTACTACTGGCACCCCAAAAGTATCCTTAGTTGACAACCAAGGATACTTTTGGAGGTGCTTTTTACATACTAGACGAATGTACCTTGTACAGAAGCCTGTTTTTAGTCAAAATAGATCGTTTCCTATGAAACACAGGACAGATATCTATGCCTCCTCTAGATGAATGGAGTACTATACAACAAACCATATGGAGGTGTTTGTATTGGGTCGTCCAAAATTGAACCAAAAAAAAGGCCGTAAAAAAGATGTTTTTGTTCGTGCCTGGTTTGATAAGCTAGAAAAAAAGTTTGAGGAAATGCCCCCCAAAAAAAGAAGCCGCTCGAAACGGAAATCGTTTGGTAAAGACATCATTGTCAAAAAGCAAGTTGTACGTGTGAACATTAATCATGATGCTGAAGGGGATTCCAGAACCACAGGTGATATAGCGCAGTTCGGTTACATTTATAATGTGAGGCCCCAACTCGTTTCGATTGAAGGGGAGGTCATGTTCGATACGAACGGCATACTTACACCTGGGATTGCTCACCTTCCAGGGACTACACAAATTGCTGTAGCCGATGCAGGAAAGTATGAAGTCCGCTTTTCGGTGTCGGGTGTAGAACCTAACCAATTCGCCATCTTTATTAATGGCGTACTGGCTGAGGGAACCGTGTACGGCTCAGGAGCGGGAACACAACAGAACACCGGGCAAGCCATCCTCGCTCTGGCATGCGGTGATGTCCTTACTCTGCGTAACCACAGCTCTACTGCTGCTGTTACCCTGCAAACACAGGCCGGAGGAACTCAAGCCAGCATAAACGCCTCTGTTCTCATTAGAAAATTGGGATAGGCTTAGACTCATGCAAAGCCCCAATATACTAAAAGGGTTTATCCATCGCACGAGGATAAACCCTGAATACTTTTTAAAAGGCGATAATGATCCCTTTGTCATTGGCATACATTGAACTAATTCCCCTGGTGGGCACAATATGAATATCTTTAAATTGATAGCGGTTCTTCAAGGTATTCATTAACTTTTGCGCCAGTCCGGGATTATTGCAATGAGTAATAACGATGCTTTCTCCTTCGGTACTTCGACCACTTTTTTCAATGGTATCTGCCAACTTTTCAATGATTTGATTTTGACCACGGGCTTGAGTAAATAATGCGATGTTTCCGTCACCATCTGAACCTAAAATGGGCCTGATATGCAAGAATGAGAGTATCTTTCCAGTAATTTTATTCATTCGTCCGTTCTTGACCAAATTATCCAAATTCTCTAAAACAAAATAGGTTTTCATCTTGCTGATAAAGCTCTCTAGGGAAGAGATAATTTCGCTTTTATGATATCCTTCGTCGATCAGCTTGCGTAGTTTTAAAGCTAACAAGAGTTGCCCAGCCGATGCGCTTTTCGAATCGAATACATGAACATCCGCTCCCTCTTCTTCCGCCATATCCTTTGCTACCAACGCACTGGAATACGAGCTGGACAGGTTGCTGGATAATGTAATGGCAAAAGAAGTATGCGCGCCTTGAAAGGCTTCCTTATACAGCATAGGTGATGGTGATGCGGAACCAATCTTGGTTGTACAGGCTTTCATTTCTTCCATAAACTGAGGCAAGTCCAATGTGTCATCATCTATGAAGCATTTTTCACCCAATGTCATGTTTAATGGAATCGTAGTTACTTGCATCTCTTCTTTAAGCTCTGTCGTTAAGTCGCAGCAACTATCTGCTATGATTTTATATCTCACCCAGTACACCCTCACATTATGTTATTTTTCCCGTAATTCTTGTTCTGAATACATGCAGATGATCACTAAGTAAGGAAAATTAATTTCATTATCTCGACGTTAAACTAAATATGGATACTATGTACTATAAAGAATTGCCAACGATAATAACAATGAAATATTTGTGAATTATTATACTTTCCCCCTACACCTTCAGAGGTCTCTTAGCCCAAAACAAAAAAATTCTTTAATCTCATTCATCGACTCGTTACAATTAAATAGTATACTCCAATATTTGCGATAAAATAAACCATGCTAATCTCTGTGATAGTAAGGAGTCTTCAAACTATGCTTAAGCTAATCTCCAAAAAAAGCTTCATTATATGTATTGTTATCCTGATCGCTTTAACGGCATATTTCACAAAAGATCTATGGACGGAGATGTCGGTAAAATCAACGGATCTATCGGAATTGACAATAAACCATATTCCACTAAGCAAGAATATTGCGGAGATTGATTTGACTGCTTATAGAAAGAATCCGGATTTTAACGATAAACACACGAAAGATGCCGATCACAGATATTTTGAAAATTTCTTGATTGTCTATAGCTCTAGTGGAGAAATTATGAAACTGCAAACCTTGTCCGAGAGTGAATTTTCCAGCATCGATGGTCACAAGCTTCAGAAACTTGATGATGTAAAAAATAAATTGGGTAACCATTTCGTGGATCAAAGCTACGACTCCGCCCAAAGCCTAAACGCCTTAGTATATTATGACAAAACAAATCATACAAAGGCTAGTTTTGTATATCCCCATAATAACAAGCAGGATCAGATCGTTGTCTGGACTATATTAGAAAAGTATTAACATTTATAAGAAAAGGCCAACCCTCAAATGCTGGTTGACCTTGTCGTTTAAAGAATGTCCTACGCTTCTGAACGAATATGAACTAACTTTACAGCACTGTTTTAACCGTGTCTTGTACTTGTTTCAACAATCCTTTATAACCGTCTTCATCAAGGTAGCCGATACTTCCAAGCAGCAAGTGGCCAACCGATTCAATTCCAACGAAATCAAAAATTCCTGTATCTGATGTGAGCTTCAATCCTGTGGTCATACCGATTTCATCGTAGATTGCGTTGGGAGTACCATGTGTATTCACGATAAACCCTTTTTTACCTGTAAGCAGCTTATTAATCCCTTCTGTACCAGCCGTATAGGCAAAGCCGTATGCAAATACACGATCAACATAACCTTTCAAGATCGCAGGAAGTCCTGTCCACCAAATGGGCGAAATAAACGTAATCGTATCGGACTGCGTGATATACTCCTGCTCTACTTTGATATCAGCCGGTGTTTGTCCAGCTCTCATCGCAGCAGTATCCTCAGGCTTTAATACCGGTTGAAAATTAAGAGCGTATAGATCGCGTACAACGACTTCGTCACCTTTTTCCTTCAAGGTGGTTACAACCGTTTCCAGTATCGCGTGATTAAAGCTTTCAGCGTTAGAGTGAGCATAGATGATAAGATGTTTCATTTTCATGACCTCCAGATGTTTTATTGTTATTTTGGCATTTGTATAGATATCTATACATTTGTTTAAAAAAATTTAAAACCTGTTTTTTACATGCTCCAGCAGATATTCCAGTTGTTTTTGTTCCTCGTCTTTGAGACCCCCATAGATGGTTTCTTTTAATTTATAGGAGATCGTCTCAAATATAGGCTCCAGCTCTTTTCCCTTTTCGGTAAGATAGATCAGAGTAAGCCGGCTATCCTCCCTTTCTTTTTTCCTTTCCACATACCCCAATTTTACTAGCTTGTCGATCAGAACAGTGACTGTGGGCTGCTGACGAGCAATTTTTTGCGTCAATTCCTTAATCGAAAGTCCATCCGTTTGATACAGAAACATCAGTATTCCACCATGGGTAGGTACAATTCCTTCAACTCCATAGGATTCGAGCTCAGATACAATTAATTTATTGATCGAGTCCCTAATGGTTCCTACAAGTGCAGCTGCATTATTTTTTAACATACAAGCATTATTGCATAGATATCTATATAAATCAAGTATTCAGTCAGTCTGATCGGATTTTCACGTATGAACTGCTTCAATGAATAAGATTTAAGTCTGTTATAATGAGAATGCAAAGGGCCGTCCCTGGTGTTCTTAATCAGTTCCTGGGACAGCCCTTAAAGTATATAACAAAAATAATAGCAGTATGATTTATAGAATTTTCTTAAACATTTCGATAACTTGTTCTTTGCTAGGTATGAACGGATTGCCCGGAGCACAAGCATCCTTCATTGAGTTTTCGGCAAGCAAATCTAAATCCACCTCATTTACACCTAGTTCAGAAAGTTTGGCAGGAATCCCTACTTCCTTCGACAGGTCTTTGATTCTTTGAATTACATAGTCCGCGCATTCTTTATCCGTTTTCCCCTTATCTTCAAAACCGATTACCTTAGCGATGGCACGAAACTTCTCTGGTACATGCTTGGCATTCTCCTCCTCCACAATCGGCAGCAGCATGGCATTGCAAACCCCATGAGGCAAATCGTATACGCCGCCTAGCTGATGGGCCATAGCATGGACGTAACCCAACCCGGCATTATTAAATGCAAGTCCTCCCAAGAAAATAGCGTAAACCATTTGTTCACGTGCTTCTATATCATGACCGTCGCTCACTGTACGGGCCAAGTTGTTAAAAATAAGTTCTACTGCTGCCAACGCGGTCGCATTTGTAACAGGATAGGAACCCGGAGTAACCAAAGCTTCAATGGCATGAGTCAAAGCATCTAGTCCTGTAGCTGCCGTTAATGCGGCGGGTTTGTCTACCATCAGTTCAGGGTCGTTGACTGAAATCGTAGCTACGCTATTCTTGTCAACCATAACCATTTTGACTTTGCGCTCTTCGTCCGTAATGACATAATTGATTGTAATTTCTGCGGATGTTCCTGCCGTTGTATTAATGGCGACAATGGGCAGCGATTTATGCTTGGATTGATGAACGCCCTCATACTCCGTTATATGTCCCCCATTGGTAGCAATAATGCCAATTCCCTTGGCCGTATCCTGTGGGGATCCTCCACCAATAGAAATTAAAAAGTCGCAGCCGTTGTCCTGTAGAAATTGAACGCCATCATGTACGTTTTTACAGGTTGGATTGGGCTTGACCTCATCGTATACTACATAGTTCAAGCCAATATCATTCAGCAAGGATGTGACCTTGCCTGCAATTCCACTCTTCATCAGAAACTTATCGGTCACGACCAGTGCTTTGTTTAAATGTAGTTCTTTTATATAGGGTCCAACTTCATGCAAACAGCCTTTTCCCATCAGATTGATAGATGGTACAAAAAATACATGTGCGCTCATAAAAATCTGCCTCCTAAGGATTCACTTTTGATCCCTCGCTAAATACAGAACTACTCTAAAGTGAAACATTTCACATTTGTAATTCTATCTTTATTTAATTTTGATGTCAATATAAAAACACAGATATAACTTTGTTTTATTTTTGTTTATTTTGGTTTTTGAGTTAATCCAATAATTGGTACACAACTAATCGGAGGCAGTCTCGTACAACTTAGATGAACAACTTAACAACGAGGTGATGACAGCATGACAATCAACAAGAAAGTAGGGCTGGCTCTGCTGGCCGTATCACTGCTGCAAGCAACCCCATCTTACGCCAAGTCGGCGCCGCTAACTCCAGTAACAACCGTTTATGTGGATGACCGCCCGCTTGAGCTTACTGCCCAACCGCTACTGCTAGACGGGACAACGCTCGTCCCTATGCGTCAGTTGTTTGAGGCGCAAGGAGCTGTGCTTTCCTGGAACGGAGCCAGCAAAACCGTAACAGCAACCAAAAACGACACGACGCTGACCTATCGTATTGGAGAAGTTGCTGCCACCCTCAATGACAAAACGCTGTCCCTGAACGTTCCCGGACAGATTATTAAGGGCAACACAATGATTCCACTGCGTTTTGTGAGCGAAGCACTCGGGAGCACAGTGAAATGGGACGCTCTAACCCGGACGATCCGAATTGCCTCTAAAGAAGACTTTTTCACAACGATTCTTTCTGGAGTCAACTTGCGCAGCAAACCAGATTCATCAGAAGCTTCCCCTTCCCTGCGGCTTATTCCAACCGGTGAAAAGGTTCATGTCATCCGCGAGGTTAATGCTCTCTGGCTGGAAGTGCGCACTAAAAACAACCTGACCGGATACATATCGGCTAAACCAAAATACAGTGATTACACCAGCACTTCTCTAGCAGAACGGCAGGGTGATGAACTGATCGCCTACGGGCAAAAATTCCTTGGTACCCCTTATGAATTCGGCGCAGCAACCGGACAGACAGCGACCTTTGATTGTTCCTCATTTGTAGGGGAAGTGTTCCGACATACGCTCTCTATCGACCTCCCCCGTGTCTCTTACGATCAGGCAAAAGAAGGCCGGGAGGTGGGGCTGAACGAACTGCGCAAAGGTGACCTGCTGTTCTTCAGTGCGCGTGGGCTGGAGATCGGCCATGTGGCGATCTATGCAGGGAACAACAAATTGCTGCATACTTTCTCCAAAGAGCGCGGCGTTCATTTTGATACGTTTGACGATAAATGGAAGAAACGTTTCGTAACAGCCCGTAGACTGTTTTAAGACGGACTGGATAGCCAATAACAGCAGCTAATCCAGTACCACACTCAATTTTTTCTGTTTGCCTTTTGCCGGACGCCTCCCTTGCGGTTTGCGTTCAGGCGGCAAAAGGATTGATTCGTTCCCCTTGTTCAACACGTAATTCGATCCTCTTCTTTAACACTTTCTCTCAAAATCTTGAATATTCCATCAGATCTGCTTAAATAGGTTTAATAGCTTGTGCAGAAAACACGAATATGTATGCTAATGATGGACAGGAGGAATCGTTATGCAATTTGAAACAGATCGGCTCATCATTCGTGATATTTGCAGATCCGATTGGGGAAGTATACATACCTACACGTCATTGCCCCAAGTTACTAGGCACACAGCATGGGGACCCAATACAGAAGAAGATACAAAGGCATATATAGAACAAGTTCTAGTCTCACAGCAGGAAAAGCCACGACAAGACTACGAACTAGCTATATGTCTGAAAAACACTGGAATTCTGATCGGCGGTGTTGGTATTCATGTCAAAGATACTAATGCAGAAGTGGGTTATATTTTAAACCCAGATTATCAAGGAAAGGGTTATGCAACAGAAGCAGCACGAACCCTGCTAGGATTTGGATTTAGTACACTTGATGTCCATCGTATTTATGCAACATGTCGTCCAGAAAATAAAGCTTCTGAGAAGGTTATGCAACAGATCGGAATGCAACGTGAAGGTATAATGCGAGAACACTGGTACTACAAAGGCGAGTTTCATGATTCATATTTGTACTCTATTCTTGTTGAGGAATTCCTCTAAACGATACAATTTTGATTTTAGGAGGGAACTTACATGGAAGCTTTTGCAGAATATTTAGCGCATATTGATAACCCGCAACATCAAGCCCGAACGGAAGAGGTTTTAGCTTGGGTAATCAAGAAGTTTCCAAATTTAAGGCCAAAAATTGCGTGGAAACAGCCTATGTTTACGGATCACGGCACATTCATTATTGGCTTTAGCGTAGCCAAACATCATCTAGCCGTTGCCCCTGAAAAGGCAGGGATTCATCATTTTTCTGAGTTAATTGTGCAGGCTGGCTATAATCACACCAAGCAGTTGGTACGTATCCAGTGGGATAGTCCAGTTGATTTCGCATTACTTGAGAAAATGATCGAGTTTAATATTTTGGATAAGGCCGACTGTTCAACCTTTTGGCGGGAATAAAAAAAATAGGATGGGCCAATGCAACTAACTCATCTGCATATTCCCAAGTTGTCTTCAGTCACTCAATGTAATACTGATATTTCTCATGCTCCTCCATACAAGGAGGAGTCTTTGTACATACGACATTTTCACAAGCATCAATCTAAACGATGTATACTCTACCATTCCCCCACCCACATAGAAAGCTATCATTCTTCGAAATCTCATCATGCTAATGCCCCTTAAAGCGCACCTATGCTATAATATGGAAAGTATGGATAGCTACATATACAGGAGGATTGGAGCAGAATGATTGGGAAATTTTTGATTTTCTCTCTACTGTGGAGTTTGCTCGGTAACCCGTTTTTGGCAATGCTCGTACTCTTAATCTTGATCTATATATTGGATCGCAACTTTGTCGGTGTATTGCCCAGCATCAGCAAACCGTGGAAAAGAAGACGCAATGCAGCACGATTGCGTCAACAGATTGCGTTAAACACTAACAATGTGGCTGCCAAGTTTGATTTGGCTCGAATTTGGCTCGAAAGCAAGAAATACTCGCAGGCTTTGGAGCTACTATTGGAAATTCAATCCCGATATGAAGATTCAGCAGACTATTGGAACGCGCGGGGTACGGCTGAGGTACACACAACCCATCTGGAGGATGGAGAACAGCATTTACTCAAGGCACTGGACATTAACCCGCGAGTGCAATACGGTGAACCCTATTTGCATTTAGCCGCTGCTTTCAAGGAACGTGACGTAAATAAGTCACTACACTATCTACAGCAATTTCAGGAGATCCAATCTTCTTCTAGTGAGGGCTATTATCTGACAGGCCTAATGTACCGTATGCTGGGACGCAAGGATGAAGCCAGCGCTGCATTTAACCAATCCATTGCTGTCTATCGTTCTCTGCCCAAATACCGCAAACGAAGTGAGCGCAAGTGGGCTGCTCGTAGCTTATTCCGTAAATTAATCGGCTAAACCGCACACTGAAACGCAAAAAAAGAGGCTTATGATGGTCAGTTCCTACTGCCATCATGAACCTCTTTCTTTCATATACTTTGTCCGATCCGAAGCATCCGCTCACACTCATCGTAACGGCGCATAACCAAGTCGATTCAGTTCTTCCGCAATCACACGATAACCACGGCTGTTCGGATGTATCCGGTCCAGCGAAAGCAATGCCCGTTCATTGCCTTCGAACGCGGGATAAATGTTCGCTACCCGGTAATTGGGTCCACCCAATGTATAGAGAAACGAGTTGAATTGGCGTACATATACTCCCGCCTCTCTTATCCCTGGAAAAGGATTATATAATCCCACCATTCGGATGATAAATGGCTCACGCTGACCGGACTTTATTTGATACAGGGCATGTACAATTTGGCGTACATGTTCTTTGGTATGATTCAGTGCTTGTGGAATGGAAGAACCTGAAGAGCCTGGGCCTCCAGCAAGTGTACTGATATATGGACGTAGATCATTGCCGCCGATCGTCACCGTTATGAGTTCAGCCCGATTGATTGCTGACCGAAAAAGCGGATTGTTGCGAACCATAGACAGCAGCTCCTGCGATGTCAGTCCGTTGATTCCCAGATTCTCGTAACTGACTGGTGTACGGAGATATCTTTCTGCCATTTGCCGATAGACAGGTACAAAGCCGCCACCTAGCAACGTCCCTGCACCTGTCGTTAAAGAATCTCCAATCGCTGTGTAGTGATACGCCAATGAACCCCACCTCCCTCCGACATAACATATATTATGTAGAAAAAAAGGAAGCGGGACCCGGAGATTCGCTTATTCTTCGTCTATTTCATATACACAATGAAATTGCCCACCATCTGGCAAATCCTCTGATCCATATACAGCAAACCCCACGTTGCGGAAGAAATCTGCCCCCTCCGCATCTGTATCCACCATAAGTCGCTTCGGGCTACGCTCCTTAATAAGCGTAAGCAACATCCCTCTGCCGTAGCCTCTATGACGATTTTCAGGCAATACAGCCAGATGATGGAGCACAATCGTTCCATTCTCCCGCTCCTCAAAACCGACAACACCTACAATAAGTCCTTCATCTTCCACACCGAACAACTTCCATTCATCCGAGGCTTGATAAGCACGCAAAGCTGCCTCTCCGCGTTCAGGATGATCTAGCACGGCGTAGGTAAGCAGCTCCAGCACCTCCTCACGAGCTGAATCTGGTTTTATATTTTTAAACATCGTTAGTCGTCTCTCCTTACAATCTGAAATGAGATTACACTTTAATTTTCCACAATAAGCAACGGCCAGTTATCTAGCCACTGTTTTTCAAATACACGCTGACGAAAAGCCGTAGTGTGACGGAACAATGGGCTTTGACGTACCCGCATATCCAGCAGATCTTCCAGCCCATGCGGACAAATGACCTCCATTTGATCCTTGGCATTCAATCGAATGGCTACAGCAGTTGCCGTCTCTGGCCAGCGACTCATCGCATCCTCTATCGAGGAATACGGAGCCTCCCCATTGCGAATATGCATCCGAGCTTGATTTTTGACAGACCAGTTGCGTCCCGCCTGTTTACGATTCAAGGACTGCTCCAGAAATTCATCTCGTTCCTCTAGCGTATTTTTGGGGTCAAAATAAATAACATCGATATCGTTTAGTGGTGTAGCTGTTGTATAACCATGTAGCTTGTCCCACACACGGTTGCGTACATAGCCCGCGGCTATACAACCTTGCGGAAGCTTCAGCTCTCGCACATAGCGCAAGTCTTCCAAGACCTGTGGATCATTCATATATTGTATGATTCGTAGCACATCTTCTTCCGACTTCATCCTGTACTCAGCCCCCTTTTTTTATGATGACAGTTGCTGCACAGACTCTGCTCCTTGAGCCGCGAACCGGGCTGTACGCTGCGCCAAACGGCGGCGTGCGACCAGCAGGAAGGGAATACCGATCACAACCGACAGTGCAACCGGAACAAACACGGCAAGCGGTGCCGTTTGACCATAGACATCCAGCAACCAGCCACCAAATAAAGGAGCCAGTACACTACCCAAATTATTAAAGCCGATCGTACCGAAGTAGGTCCCTTTATATTGAGCATCAGCAATTTGATCAATCAGTACGTCCAGCATCGTGAACAATAATACTTCGCCTATTGTAAACAGCACCATATCCAGTATAAACATCCAGCCTGAGTTTAGCATACCGCACAGCAGCAAGCTGACCGCAATACATATATTCCCTGCTATTAAGGAATTCACTGGAGAAAAGCGGCTTGCCAGCCGCACCAGTGGATACTGAAAAGCCAATACGCAAACCGCGTTGACCGTTAGCATGTATGTAAACCACCGGGTACCTTCCTCGAAGGACAACGATAAAAATTGAGGCATTGTCGAATTGGAATGGGCATAGCCCATTACGCAGAATACAGTTCCCAACAGAATCGGCATAAATATGGGATCCCTGCTGGCTGTTCGGAACGCCTCGCCTATCCGCAGCGGAGCCTCTCCCGCTGTTGTGCCTACATGCAGATCCGATGCATACCGAGTAAACTGGATCAACAGCAGTACCCCGTACAGAGCATACACACCAGCGGCTACCATGAACGGCGTACCTGTAGATGCCGATCCCAACATCAAACCAAGCAGCGGTCCTGCCACCACACCAACATTAATCGCCGCATATCTCATGTTATAGACAAGCAATCTCTTCTCCTTGGGGGTTACATCGGATAATAGCGCCCGCGAAGTTGGCTCGAACAAGGATCTGCACAGTCCATTCAGAGCATTAATGACAAAAAAGGCCCAAGCCGCTTCTGCCAACGCAAAAGCGACAAATACAAGCGCCCAACTCGCAATGGATACCAGCATGACCTTACGTCGTCCGATCCGATCTGAAATATATCCACCGTAAAAGCTGGCAAAAATGCCAACCAGCGAGCTGACCGATACGATCACCCCCGTATGAAAGGGGGTGACCCCCAGACGGGTGGTCAGATAAATAGACAAAAATGGGATGCTCATAGAGGTCGCCATCCGACCAAAAATCGTACCCGCTATAATTGTCCAGGCCAGCGGGTGAATGGAACGCAGCTGTTCTTTCATATATATATTTTAGGTCCTCCTTCTAGGTACAAGTCTAACAAGGGGGAGACAGTCTCGACTGGTGAATATAACGTTCCAGTTCTAAACACGTTGTCTGATAGACAGACTGGAGCGCAGACAACTTCCCTTGTACATTCTCAAGTCGGTTCTCCCGTGCAAGCTGTTCAATATCAGACAGCAATTTGGACAAACGCCCGACACCCAGACTCACGCTGCCTGATTTCAACTCATGAGCAGCCTCTACTACTTTTGTGGCTTCGCCCGCAGCAACCAGTTCTTTTAACTTGTTGATTTTGGCAGGTGTATCACTGGTATACATTTCGACCAATGACTCAAGTAATCCCGTGCTACCATCCTCGTCCAGCAGCATGATCTCACGAATAACATCCTCATCCAAAATAGGCTCAGATTCCGGAATGGGTAGCCATTTGGCCAGCTTTTCTGAGAGATTTTCAATCGTCACTGGCTTCATCAAGTAATCGTTCACACCAATCACCCGCCCACGAGCCTGGTCTTCCTCGGACACATTTCCGGTCAAAGAAATGATCGGCACAGGCGGCTGTTGGTTTTCTGCTTCCCACTGGCGGATCGCTTTCGCCGCATCATGACCATTTAGCAAAGGCATATGATGATCCATTAGAATGCAGGCGTAGGATCGTTCGGAGGCCGCTCTTACTGCAGCTTGTCCATCCTCGACAAAGTCAATATGCTGAAATCCCAGGTGGTTAAGCTGTAATTGCACTACTTGACGATTCACCCGATTATCCTCTGCTACCAAAATAGCTTGAGAATGACTATGCTCACGAAGCAACTCGCTACGTACCGTCAATTCACCATTTTCATGTTCTTCTATTTCAACTGCCTGTCCTGATACCTTCCTGAAGGGAATTTCAAACCAGAACGTGGAGCCTTGGCCTTCTTCGCTAACGACCCCAATCTCTCCCTGCATAAGTTTCACAAATGAGCTGCATATCCACAGCCCCAGTCCCGTTCCTCCATATTGGGAGGCGCTGCCTTCACCAGCTTGCACATAAGGCTGAAACAGCTTGTCCTGATCCTCCGCTGAAATCCCGATGCCCGAATCCTGCACCTCAAAACGAACACGTTGGGAATCTTTAGTTTCCTCAACCAATTTTGTCCGAACAACAAGGTTCCCTTCGCTTGTAAATTTATTTGCATTGTTCAACAGATTAAGCAAGATCTGCATAATCCTTGCCGAATCTCCTTCGAGATGCTCTGCCACGGCTCGATCAGTCTCTATACTCAACTGGTTGCCCATCTGATAAATTTGCGGCTCCAACAACTGGGCAACATGGCTCATAATCGCCTGAACTCTGACATTTCCGATCTCTAACTCCATCTGTCCTGCTTCTACTTTGGATATATCGAGCAGATTATTAATCATGTTTAGTAGCAGAGAGGCCGACTCACGTATCACACCGATGGCCTGCCGCTGATCTGGAGATAGTTTGGATGAAGCTAACATTTCGATCATCCCCAAAATTCCGTTCATTGGCGTTCTAAATTCATGACTAACCACGGCGAGAAAAGTGCTCTTCAGGTCATTAGCCCTTATCGCTTCTTCCTTTGTCCGCTTTAATTCCGCATTGCTTTTGGCAAGCTGACGCTGCAGATTGACCAGTTCGTTGTTCATTGCTGAAAATTCATTCAGCAGCTTTTCTTCCTCAGCCTTGCTTTTCAGAACCTCATCCGTTAATTGTTCGACCGTTCTCCGCAGGACAGCCATTTCTGCTGTCGGTTCCTTCATATTAAAAGGCCCCCTTTACAAAATGACTTACGGGTTGCCAACACTAACATTATCTCTTGAGCGAAAGTATGTCCTCTGCTACCTCCAGCGCTTCCTCCGCACCTGGTGCATATCCATCGGCTCCCACTTCCTGCCATAAGTGTGAATCAAGATTAAAGGGCAATCCACCGACCATAATTTTCACATGACTTGTAGTTGTATTTTGGCGGATCACAGTAATCAGCTTTTTCACCAGATGGACATGGTAAGCCATGGTAGCTGAGATAGCCACCACATCTGCGTTGTAGCTCACAATGGCCTGAAGCAGACTCCGATCAGGTACATTGGCACCTAAATAGTACGTATCCCAGCCATCCATCTCGAAGATATCAGCCAGCATACGCAGACCTATTTCATGCTGCTCGCTGCCTACACATGCTGCTACGAGGCTGCGTCCCTTATTTCCAGCACCTATCCATCTGGGATACAGACTGGAAATAATAAACTGAGTCGCGGCAGTACAAAAATGTTCTTGACCAACCGTAATTTTGCCTTCATGCCACAGACGACCTATTTCATATTGCGAAATTTGAAAAATATATTTATAAGTATGTTGAATAGACATACCTTCATCTAGCAAATGGATGATCCAATCCAAAGCCTGTCTGCGATTACCAAACAGTAAATATTCCAAATATTGAGCCACATCGGCAGCATAGGGATTATCATCTGTAATAAAAGAGGCGTACTCCTCTTTCTTCCCAATTTGCTGTATCCCCAATTCCAAATGCTCCAGCACCACCGTTTTTTCCCTGTGATGAAAGTGCTCTACCAATGTCTCCCGAATTAATTGAAAATTGATGATCAAATCTTCTTGGGTTATGCCGAAACCTTCTAAAAGTCTCTTTAACCAGGAAACATAATACGTAAATAAAATAGGACTGCTCACGATTACACTTTCAGCTAAATAGTTCAAACTATATAAAGAGTCCTGTTTTGTCTTTATTTTACCGTTGTCCCCAAAGCGCTCCAAAAGATCTGGCTGTAATTCGTATTGTTTGTGGGTAACTAGCTCAGCCAAATCTCCTGCTTGCATCAATAGCGACTCACCTGCGGTATATTGCTGTATACTCATGTACAGCTCCTTCCCCGACAAGGTATTTGTATATGAAACAGGTTCTAGGGATGACCTCAGATCGAGACTATTAGACAATTATACCTGATTTGCGTCCCCACTGCCCAAAATTAGACAAAAAAATAAAATACCGAAAAGTCGGTATTTTATCTTAAAGCTGATTTAACCAGAAAATGCAACACTTATGATCCGTTACTCTTCTGTCCCTCAGCTGTTAGTCCAAGCTTTTTTAGCAGATGAATAGCCTGCTCCTTCTCTTCCACGGATAAGCCATCCACAGTCTCCATAATAACACGATGATGCTGCGGGAATATTTGCTCAAAAAAATGACGTCCATCATCAGTTAATTCTGCATAAATTACACGCCGATCATCTTGTGACGCACGGCGGGTAAGCAGGTTTTTTTTCTGGAGTTTATCCACCACATACGTAATATTCCCGCTGGAGATCAGTACCTTTTCTCCAATCTTCTGCAAAGGCTGCGGTCCGCGATAATACAAAAGGTCAAGCACACCAAATTCAGTTGTATTTAATCCATGACTATGAATGTCCCGATTCGTGCGAGACGTGACCGAATTATAGGCACGAGCCAGAACAACGAACAAATTAAGCGCTAAGTCCTGATCATCTGGTTTTACAGACATATTAACAGCCTCCGTTACTCATATCTTTATTCCAAGATATCTTAATTGCGTACTTTTGTCAAGTTTAAGCGCTTCCCTTCCTGCTTTTACAGTCTGTATTGAAGGAATTACCATCTATTATGCGAAAGTTGCCGTTCATTATGTAAAAAAGCCTGCCCTCGACCAGTCATTAAATACTGATATCGAGAGCAGGGCGATTATGATTCAATTCTTAATTTCTTACGTAAAAATACGTAGGCAACACGTCCGCATAATACTCCCAGTACATTCAGTATGATGTCATCCACATCCATCGTACCTGCGCCCAGCAGCATTTGGGTTACTTCGAGAATGACCAATGCGGCCACCACCACTAACAGCAGCCTGCCTACCCTTCGCATAGATACCCAAATGATCGGCAAAAGAATACCGAAGGGAATGAACACACCAATATTCCCAAGCAAATTAACACCCCATACCCGAAAAGGGGAAGAATGCATGGCCCGCCAGTATCGCCCGATCGTATCCAAGGGAACAACATTATATGAATACGGAGGTCCTGGACGCAGCGTGCGACCAAAACCGAGAAACATCCAATATAATAGAAGCCCTGTATATAATATCAATAACACGAATGCTACATTATAAAACAGACGGTTACCAGACATTATTTATTCCGTACGTCAATTTGTCCATTAGCTCGTGCGATAATAACTTGATCCGCCATGTTAATGAACAGTCCATTATCGACTACACCCGGAATCTGATTCAAGCGAATTTCCAGTTCCTGCGGGTTCTCGATTGTACCATAGCGGCAATCGGCAATATAATTTCCGTTATCCGTAAGGAAGCGCTCGCCGTCTTTCATACGCCATTCCGCTTTACAGCCTGTCTGCCGCAGAGCCTCTAACGTCCATTCACTGGCAAAAGGCACCACCTCGACCGGCAAAGGGAATGCGCCCAGTACCTTCACATCCTTGGACTCATCCACAATAATGATTAATCGATCGGTATTGCTTTCCACAATTTTCTCTCTCAGCAGAGCACCGCCTCCACCTTTTACCAATACCAGTTGCTCATTCACCTCATCTGCACCGTCAATGGTAACGTCAAGCCTCCCAATCTGATCAAACGGAATGATGGGAATTCCCAGCTCCCTGGCCTGATCCTCCGAGGCTTGGGATGTAGCTACAGCCTGTATATGTAATCCTTGTGCCACACGCTCTCCGATTTTTTGAATAGCCCAATAGGCTGTCGAGCCTGTACCAAGTCCTACTTTCATACCTTCCTGAATCGCCTCAACTGCTTTTTCGGCCGCTTTTTGCTTCAAATTCATTATCATCTCTCCCGCTATATAGGCTAGTGTTGATCAACATCTATTTTATATGAGAACGCTTTATAAAGACAGAGACAGCTTTTTACCATAACAAAGACTATTTTCATCGTGTTCATACTCCCCAAATCGTTCAATAGGTTCGTATCCCTGCTTGGTATAGAAGGCAATTGCTTCAGGTTGAGCTGCTCCAGTCTCTAGATTAATCCTTACTACTCCCCGCTTTCTGGCTTCCTCTTCCAGAAAAGATAATAGGCTAACTGCAATTCCTTGTCTGCGATAAGAGGAATCAACATAAAATCTTTTAAGCTCCATCTCTTCCGCATCTATAGGCCTAAGCCCTCCGCAAGCAACTGGTTTTTCATCCATATACACAACAGCGAAAATCATATTTTTAACTTTCGGGTTGGAAAAATCAACCAAGTAAATTTGATCGGCAGGATACCTCTCCAACAAGTCTTCATCCAGCCTGCGAATCAAATGATGCAGATCCGCATGATCGCTCTCAACCTTTAAAATCGTAAACCTCGACACTTTTCTCATCCCTCTTCTCTATACATAGATACATGGACTCATTTCGCGAACAAATCACGAAAACCGCGATAAATCAAGCATTCGCGGCTTCAAATATGAAAAATGTCCCAAATTGATAAGTGCATTTGACTCTATTATAAAGTATGATGGTTTCTGTTGAATAGTTGCTTATGGACTGAAATGAACTCGAATTTCAAGCAGGAGTATAAATTGGAAAATACTGAAATACACACAACCTTTACCTATTAAAAATTAATTTTTTATTGCGTTAGGTATTCATTTCATGAGCTTTTTGTACGACATATATATAGGGATATCATACTTGTCTGAAAAAGACTTAAGACCTATTTCTAAAAAATCAAGGGTCAATTATCTCTATTTATTGTGTTTGTAAGGGGGACTTGATTATCTCATTCGATAAGCGGTTCAACACCATATACAAAAATACTACCAGGGAGTGGAACATTTTGAAAAAGTGGAGTAGCTTATCATTCTTCACCAAAAACTTATTATTATCCTTCTTCAATATCGTATTGATCGGGCTAGTCCTTATTGTGTCTAGCTATTTGATCCAACGTACGATTTTGATTGACCAATTGCATGGGCAAGTGGAAAAAATCACATTGAAGTGGGCGCAGGGCATTAATTCCGATGAAGTATCCCAAGCGGTTCAAGAAAAAAATTATGATGGACCCATTCAAACTAAACTTCGTACCTATCTAGATAACATCATGGCAACGAACCCGAATATCTCTCACGCCTATATTTTCGGAACAGAGCTGGAAAATGGCAATCAGACATCCATTGTCGCCATGCCAACAGATCTGAGAGAATCATTTGAGAAAGATAAAATGGGTGTCGGCGCTATGTACGAGCAACCCAATGTCGTAGCTGTAGGCGTAACTAGCATGCTGGACTCCGGCAAACCTACATTCACCAGTTTTTACGATGACTCTTTTGGTACATGGACGACTTTGATGACGCCGATTAAAGATCCTAGTGGCAAAATCTTTGCCTATTTTGCTGTCGATGCTGATGCCGGTGCTGTACCTGCCGGATTGACCAAGCTGCTCATTAGCGGCGCCACCATTTTGGTGATATTCCTACTGATCTGCCTGGCGCTTCAATATTGGGTAGTAAAACGCACACTATCTCCGATTAAGCAACTGATGTACGGTATCAGTGAAGTAAGCAGAGGAAATCTGGATGTTCAAATTCATGCTGGCCAAGATGACTTGGGGCTCGTGAATCAGAACTTCAACGATATGGTAAGCCATATTAACAGCATTATGACCAAAGTGAAGCAGACTACTGATGAAGTCAATGAATCTGCGAAGGAATTACTCGCAATCTGTGAGCAAAACGGAATCAATTCCAACATCATCAACCAAAATATCAATGAAATTACGGATAATATCCGTTCACAGGAAAAAGCGACAGGCGATAGTGCACGAGCTATGGCTGAAATGGCATCAGTCATTCAAAATATTGCTACAAGTTCTTCCAATGTGGCGGAAGAAGCCAATTCGGTAGAGAAGCGTTCGAATGAAGGTAACGAGATTGTAGATAAGGTATCATCCCAAATGCATTTGATTACCGATTCAGTAACGAATACTTCCCGTATCATCAAGTTGCTGGACAGCCGTTCACAGGAAATTGGCAATATCATTAGCACCATTTCAGGAATTTCTAGCCAAACGAACCTGCTCGCCCTGAACGCTTCTATTGAAGCTGCGCGTGTCGGTGAAGAAGGTAAAGGCTTTGCCGTTGTGGCCAATGAAGTACGTAAGCTGGCAGAACAATCTGCGGAGGCAACTAAACAAATTACGTCTCTGATTGAAGAAATTCAAAGTGAAATCGGACAAGCTGTGAATTCGATGGAGCAAGGGAACGTTGAAGTTCAAAACGGTATCGTCGTTGCTGGACAAGCAGGCGAGTTGTTCAATGATATTCTTCAAGCAACTAAAAATCTAGCATGGCAAATCCAAGAAGTATCCAGTGCTACTGAGCAAATATCTGCGGGGACACAGGAAATGACCGCGACAGCAGACGATCTTTCCTCCACCGTAACCAAAACAGCCAATAACAGTGTTCACATTATGCAAACGGTAGAGGAACAAAAAGCCTCTTTGGATTCTATCATTGAGTCATCCCATAAGTTGACGTCCATGTCTGAAGAGCTTCAAGAAATTACATCTTATTTCAAAATTGCAGACACAAACCGTACCAAATCATAATATCCATTTATCGATTTCAATGCATATTTCATAAGTAAGTCGTTCGGTGATGCCTCCCTCCTGTTCATCCATTTGAAGGGATCGGAGGCATTTATTAGCTTCATCACTTATATTGAAACATCAAACATTCAGGAGGTTAGCGTAATGGCTTCATTACTACAAAACAGCACACAGACAGCTCCATCCCCATTCCTAGTTCCCTTGGATTTTGCACGTATACAGCGCAAGTATACATCCTCTACTTATCAAGTAGAGTTAGAAACATCCATCTCGGAACAACTGAATCAACAAAACACTGCGGAAGACAAACAAGCAGTGCTCTTATCAGCGTATACTGCATGGTTATATCGTCTATCCGCAGAGGAAGAAGTTTCTTTCTCTACTTTTGTGCCTCAATCCGGTCTGCTTACAGCATCGTTGACAGTTGAAAAGGAAACGACTTTTCATGAACTGGCAAGCTTATTTCAGGAGATGCTCCGTGAGCCTAATGCATTCCTGGCAGAACCGCAAGCTGATACTTCATTTTCAACAACACTTCCTACAGACAGCGGTGTAGAATCCCGTATTATGGACTGGGCTGTTCGTGATAACAATGGCACTTATCAATTACAGATTCGGTATGATCAATCACTCTTGCTGGAAACAACGGTGATTCGCTACGCAGAATACTTTGCAACCCTTCTGCGAGGCGCGCTCAACAACAGCCATGCACTTGTAAATTCCATTGACATATTATCGGACGCAGATCGAGCTGCTCACGAAGCTTTAAATGATACCGTCGTAAAATATCCTGAGCATCAGACGATTCACGGAATGTTTGAAGAAGCGGCTTCCCAGTACCCTGATCGTCCAGCTATTGCTTCCCATACTGGGGAGTATACGTACCGTGAATTGAACGAGCGTGCTAACCAAGTCGCACGTGTTTTGTTATCCAAAGGTCTCACCAAAGGTGAATTCGTGACCATCTTCATGGAACGAAGCTTGGAGACCGTTATTTCCCTGCTCGGCATCCTAAAAGCCGGAGGCGTGTACGTTCCTGTTGATCCCGCTCACCCTGCTGACCGGAGTAGCTACATTGTCGAGGACACGCGTTCTCCATTTGTCTTAACAACTTCCGCACTCACCCAACAAGCGGCTGAACTATGCGGGTCCATTGAAACCGTAAAAGAAATATTAGCTATTGACGGACCACTGGCAGGTTATGCAGCAAGCAATCCAAACATTGAAGTAAGTCCAGATGATCTAGCTTATGTCATCTACACCTCCGGTTCTACAGGCAAACCAAAAGGTGCCCTGATCGCTCACCGCGGTGTCGTTAACCTAGGAGCTGTCGTACAACGCGATTGTGACATTACGCCTCAGGATGTATTGACCCAATTCGCCACCTATAGCTTCGATGCTTCTGTATGGGATACGATTGGAGCCTTGTTTTACGGTGCAAAATTGTACTTGCTGTCTTCCGAAGAGCGCGTATCTGTGGAAGAATTCGCTGAAGCCATCGAACGTACGGGCACGACGATTATTACCATTTTGCCAACTGTATTCTTTAATCAGCTATCGACGTACTTGTCAGACGAAGGTTATCGCAAGCTCGCAAATGTTCGGATTGTTACCGTGGCAGGCGAAGCGCTGTATGGCTCACAAGTTCGGGCGTTCCAAAGCAAATTCGGTACAGACACAGACATCGTCAACGTATACGGACCAACCGAATGCACCGTAGCGACGACGACCCATCGGGTCCGCGGTGCCGTCCCTGAACATGTCGTTAATATCCCGATCGGCAAGCCGATTTACAATTACAAAGTGTACATCGTTAACGACGATAACAAGCTTTGCCCAGTCAATATTCCGGGTGAAGTATGTATTGCTACGCCTGCGTTGGCCCACGGCTATCTCCATCAGCCGGAGCGTACAGCCCAATCGTTCGTGGACAATCCTTTTGTCCCAGGTGAAAAAATGTACCGTTCAGGTGATATTGCCAAGCTGCTGCCAGACGGTACGATTGAATACGTAAGCCGGAAGGACTCGCAGCTCAAAATTCGGGGGAACCGGATTGAAATAGGAGAAATTGAAGACCATTTCTCCAAACATCCAGGTGTTCAGGACGTAGCTGTTGTCGCCGTCAAGGATCACACAGATCAGAACATGTTAGTGGGCTATTTCACCACTTCGGACGGACAGTCCATTCCACAGGACGTTATACAGTCTTATATTGGAGGCAAGCTGCCTTCCTATTTTGTACCAACCCATGTCATTCACCTGGAAGCTATGCCTATTTCACCAACTGGCAAGATCGATCGTAAAAAGTTGGCTCTGCGCCCACTTCCTGAAGTGTCTGATCTTACGTCCGGCGGAGAACCTCTCCGTGAAGGAACTGAAACACTCATTGCCGAAGCATGGACACAAGTGCTTGGTAAACATAACATTGGCGCGACTGATGATTTCTTCCTGATCGGAGGCGATTCGCTTCGTGTCATTCATGTGCTGGCTATTTTGAAGCCGCGTTATGGCGCGCTGCGTATTGGAGACTTCTTCCGCTACAAAACTGTTCGTGAGCTTGCTGAATACGTGGAGCAATTAGGTACAGAACAAGCGCCGCAGCGCAAGTCACTCGCGATTTCTCGGGAAAAAACAGATTTGAATGAACATCCTATTGAGTTGCCTGGCGCTTCAGATTTAGCTGAAATCCGCGACTTGCGCGTGATTTTGTTAACCGGAGCCACAGGATATCTGGGTTCACACATTCTGTATGACCTGCTCCACCAGACAGAAGCCAAAGTATACGCAATGGTACGCCCTTCTCAGGACGGTCCATCTGGCTTTGAGCGTATTCAATCCGTATTGACAGGATATTTTGGTCAAGATATCTCCAGCTTGATGGAAGGACGGGTCAAGGCTGTCTATGGCGATTTAGAGCAAGCGGATCTGGGTCTCTCTTCTGTCGATCGCCATATGCTAGAGCACCACATCGACGGTATCATTCACAGCGCCGCTGACGTTCGCCATTTTGGTGATTCGGCAACCTTCGATCGCACGAATGTGACCGGAACACTGGAACTGCTAAAAATCGCTCAAGCTAAGCCAGGAGTCTCCTTCCATCATGTTTCCACCATGGGAATACCTGAGGATCTTGCAAACGAAGGAAAATGGGAATCGACATTAGAGTTCTCTGCCTTCCCAGATGAACTGAACGTGGACAACCTGTACACGAACAGTAAACTTGCGGCAGAGAAGTTATTGTTCCAAGCAGCTCAAGCAGGTACACCTGTCTCGATCTACCGTGCGGGTAATTTGACAGCCCATTCGGCCAACGGACGCTTCCAACGTAATATCGATAGCAATGCTTATTATCGTATGATGAAGGCGATGCTGCTGCTGGGCAAAGCTCCACAAGCCGATTGGCATACAGACTTTACACCAATTGATTACGCCAGCCGTGCTATCGTAGAACTGTCCGTCAAACAAAAAAGTGCGAACCGCATTTTCCATATCTGTAATCCGAACCCACTGCCATATGATGAACTGATCGCTATGGTAAACCAGCTTGGTTACGCAGTAGAAACGCTGCCTTTTGACGATTACAGCGCTTGGCTGCTGAATCCGTCTTCTGGCATTCAGGAAGATGCACTTCACCTTGCTATGGGACAACTCGAAGGTGATGGTGCCAAGGATTCAGCTTACCGTTACGGCTGCTCTGTAACCACAGCTCTGCTGGAACAAGCTGGCGTACAGTGTCCGGTAACCAACCTGGAGTTTATTCGCAATATGATCCAGCATGCGGTCGAGATCGGTTACTTCCCGGCCTCATCTTCGGTATCTGTACAAGCAACACAGAGGTAACAAAGTTGTGATATTTCCCCCGCGTGTTTTCGGTATGATAGACTAGATTTTGCTAGTTTCATATTTAGTATAAACCTCTATACTTTCAGAATTTTTTGCATGCGGGGGATGTCATTCAATGAAACACACTTTTTTAAAAAGAACATTGCTCATCATAAGCTTGGTAGCTATTCTCGGGATTTTGGTGCATGAAGCACGTAACATTTATCACACACCTGTAGTCAAAGGAACTCATCGTACACGCACTGCTAATGCAGATCGACTGGTACGCCATTTATTTTCACTGACGCCTACGCCAGATAAGGTATATTACCAAAACAAAGTAATTGTCCTGATGTATCATGAAGTAACCAAGACTCCACCTGATCCCGGTGCTCTCAAGCTTAGTAATTTAACGAAACAATTGGACGAAATGAAAGCAAATGGCTTCCATTGGATCACCATGAAAGAGTATACGGATTTTATTTTACATAAAGGCAAGGTTCCCGCTAATGCGGTCCTTATGACATTTGACGATGGATATGAATCCTTTTATACGGATACTTTTCCCGTGTTGAAGAAGTATCATGTTCCGGCTACCAATTTTCTCATTACATCCACAATCAGCAATCCTAAACATATTGGTATACCCAAGCTGACATGGGATCAAATTCATCAGATGCATGCAGAGGGCATTGATTTTTACAATCATACCAATGACCAGCATGCTTACGGATACTCCAACACAAAGCGCACCAAACAAAAACCACTTCTGATGGGTCCGGTGTATTCGAAAAAGCTGGGGCGAATGGAAACCGAGGACGAGTTCAAACAGCGGGTTTATACCGATTTGGACATGGCTGACAAGAAGCTGTTTAAACATCTACACAATGATCAGAATGTGCTGGCCTTCCCTTATGGTGGGTATACCAAGGAGACGTTGGAAATTTGCCGCTCCTTGGGAATTGACGTTACGTTTACGGTGAAACGAGGAATTAACTCACCAGGGCAAACGAACGGCTATCGCGTCAATGCAGGAGGAATACACAATATTCCCGAAGTATTGGTGCAATATATGAAAGAAGGGGCTCCACTTCGCCCACTTCCTTTTGCTCAAGGTCCCAACAAAGTATCCTGAACACCATAGTATATTTAAGATAAAAAGAACCTTTACAACCACTGGGGACTGACCCCCATTTGTGAGACAGGGATCAAAACACCTTTCAAGTTTAAGCAACCAGTCGCCTGTAATCTACTGG